>JAGWVO010000239.1 GCA_018970845.1 Planctomycetota bacterium | reverse complement strand
GCGGCCCTTTTCGAGGTGGAGAACCCTTTCGGCGTAAAGAGCGGCCTTTGGATCATGGGTGACCATGATGATGGTCTTCTCAAGGCTTTTCTTGAGTTCAACCAGAAGGTTGAGGATTTCCTCGGCCGACTTGGAATCCAAGTCGCCGGTCGGTTCGTCCGCGACAATGAGGGTGGGATCGGTGACCATGGCCCGGGCGATGCCGACCCTTTGCTGCTGACCTCCCGACAGTTGTCCGGGACGGTGGTTCATCCGTCCTGTCAGCCCGACGAGATCAAGTGCCGTGAGCACCTGCCGTTTGCGGTCGGAGGCCGACAGGGGCAGAAGCAGCAGGGGCAATTCGACATTCTCATAGGCGCTCAGAACGGGGAGAAGGTGATAGAACTGGAAAACGAAACCGACATGGCGCGTGCGCCATCTGGCCAATTCGGCTTCCGACATTTTGGCGATGTCTTTTTCTCCGACAACGATCGAACCCGCCGTTGGGGAGTCGAGCCCCGCAATGAGGTTCAGGAGCGTCGTTTTTCCTGAACCGCTGGGCCCCATGAGCGCCATGAACTGTCCGCGCGGAACCTCGAGGTTGAGATTGTCCAGCACCTTGATGGTTTCAGAGCCCCGGGTGAATGACTTGGACAATCCCGAAACCTGCACGATGGGGGTCATGGGTTGGATGCCCCAATTGTTGATGAAGCGGTCGACGCCTTGCCTCCATATGTGGCATTGAAAAAGGTGACCAAGGCTCCCATTTCGGGCTTGAGAAACCTGCCTTGTTCGCCCGGCGGCACGACAATCTTCACCCTGACGGGAATGGCCCCTTTCGACCTGTTGGCCTGCGGCATGATCCGGCTGACATATCCCTCGTAGCCCCGGGGATGGCTGGCGAGAAATCCGGGGTCGGCTTGCCAAGCCTCCGGCAACACTTGGCACGATTGCCGTTCCTTCACCTTGCTGATGTCGCGTTCCTGAATGTCGAGCTCGACTTCAAGGTTGTTGAGATCGGCCATTTCGCAAAGGCTGTACGATCCGTTGAACGCGCCTGGGGAAACAATGTTGCCCTCTTCCGCTTTCTTGCTGAGGATCATTCCTGAAACGGGCGCCTTGATGGTGCAATTGGAAAGGCGCCAGCGGGCCTTGGCCAGGTCAGCCTCGGCTTGGCGCATATCGGCCTCCGCCCCCCTGATTCTCTCCTGCCTCGGCCCGATGCGGATCAACTCAAGCACGGACGCCAGGCGCTTCACCCGTTGCTCCTGAGCCTCATACTGGTATTGGGCCTGCTCCAATTCACGGGCAGAAAGCGCGGCGGCCGTGCCTGCCAATCGCCTTCCCCTGGCAAGCTCCAATTCCAACTGGGTGAGTTGCCTGCGCGCCTCCTGCAATTCGAGTTCAGCCTGATCCTTCTCTTCCTTGCGGGCGCCGTTTTTCAGCTCGGCGAACTTTTCCGTGGTGGATCGCAAATAAGCTTCGGCCCGGCGGAAATCCGCCAGATACTCGTCTGTTTCCAGTTCCGCCAAAACCGTGTCCTTGGCCACGATATCGCCTTCCTTGATGTTCATTTTGGTGAGCATCCCACCAACTTTCGGACTGACGAGAATCAGTTGCACGGGAATGATGTAACCCTTGTTTTCCAAGACAATGGCGTCGGGTGAGTCGGAAGTCGGTTTTGGCCCCGTTGGCAAGCTTGCGGCTGAGGAAGCCACAGCCGGCGACTTGGCTGAAGTCCCAGAGATTGTTTTGGTAGTTTCAGGTGCGCTGACCCCGACGGGTTGGCCGGGATCCCGGAACGCCTTGTAGCCCAGCAAAAGGGATGTTCCCGTGGCCGCGATGGCCAACGACCAACCTAAAAGTGACAAAAGATGCTTGCCGGCCGATGTGCCGATTTCATTAGAAGAGCCAAGCCTCAGGGATTTCACCTTCTCGGAGTAGGATCCCGCGGTGATCTTTGGTGGCGTTGCCGCTTCCATCAGTTCAGGTCCCATGGCTGGCCTCCCGATGGCTCGATTCCCTGCACTGAACCGCTGACCGGCGATTCCTTGGCTTGCTTGATCCTGATCAACTTTTTCATGAAATCGTCGGCCATGTGAACGAAAACATCCGCTGCGGCCAATGGATCAACACGATCCGGGTCGACAATGCGCTGGATGGCAAGACCATGAAGGAAGGCTTGGAAGACAACCATCAGACTGCCCAGATCCTCCGTGGGGAGATCGGGCCGAAGGTCTTCCATCATTCTGGCCCTCCATCCCGCATACAGTTCGCCCAGTCGCTTGCCGAAATCAGGCCTGTACCCAACCTGCGAGAGAAAGGTGTATTCAAGGGAGTAGAAAGGATCCAATGTCATGAGCTCACTTGTCACGGCCCGTATCACTTCCTTCACCAGGCCCCATCCCTTCACACCGCTGGAACTGATGGTTTCAAGAGGACCCTCGATTCTCCTGTGAATGCTTTCAACACAACGATCGAAAACGGCCAAAAGAATTTCTTCCTTGGTTGGAAAGTAGTAAGTCAATTGGCCACGGCTCATTCCGGCCTTTTTTTCGATCTCTGCAAGGGAAAGATGCTGGAAGCCTTTTTCAGAAATGACAGATTCTGCGGCTGTTACGATTTGAAGCCGCCTCTGGGCCACCAGATCGGACATCGGTAAGGCCCTCAACTGCCACTACCAACACTCTAGTCCGATCGGTCTAAACTTCTCAACACGAAAATCGAAATCAATCAACCTGCACAACCAGAGCCGTAGCGTTGTCTGGGGATGCCTTCATGTTGGCTGCCGATATAATTTGGCAGCAGATGGAATCGGCATCGTTGGCCTGGTTGAGGTAATGCTGCAATGTTTCGTCATCGATGACATTCGTCACCCCATCCGAGCAAAGAAGCAGGCGATCTCCCGACTTGAGTTCAAGTGTGACAACATCGGGAACCACGACCTCAAATCCGCCGATCGCCTGAGACAATTCATGGCGTCGTGCGTGGTTTTCAGCTTCTTGCCTACTGATGAGGCCCATGCTTACCATTTTTTGCACGGCCGAATGGTCTGTGGTCAATTGGCGGATGGAACCATTCCTCACAAGATAAGCCCTGCTGTCTCCAACATGGCCGATAACGGCATTCCACTCGGAAAGGTGAACCGCCACCGCCGTGGCGCCCATTCCCCCGCAAGATTCGCCACCCTTGTCGGCGGCCTCGCGGACATCGTGGTGGGCCCTGATCAACGCGTTGGTCATCGCAATGATTTGCTTTTCGGCATCAAATGCCGGTGCCCCCAGATCTGTAAAGCCGCCTTCGGGTAGCGAGGAAAGGGAACTGACACCAATATCGGCCGAAATATCGGACGAATGCCTGTACGAGCGCGCCAACGACTCCACCGTGATCGTGGAGGCGATTTCTCCAACCGCCCCACCCCCCATGCCATCGGATACCACGGCAAGAAGCAAATGCCTTCCGGGGCCCACACCCCTCTTGGTGCTAGAAACAATGGCGTACGAATCCTCGTTATTTTCTCGATAAACACCGATGGATGTCCTGCCCGCGGCCTTGAATGTTGGCCTGGAAGCCGCACGGATCCAGTCCGTCACCATTTCTTCGGCGCGTCGCCATGTCTCATCAACCCCCAGTTCCTGGTATCGCCCAAGCCTTTTGCTTGGATTCTCGGCCAGAAGGCTTCCAAGAAGCCTTGATTGCTCCGGAGATGAATGAGCAGCCTGTGAGCCATGGCCATGTTTTGGGGTGGGTTCGATTTCAGGCGACAATTCGTGCAGGACCTGGCCAAGAGTGAACATGATGGTTCCAAGGGACCTGTCGCCCATGCCATCCTTGAGTTCCGGAGCATGCCGACCGCTTCCAGAGGGCTTGTGGTTTCCGGAACCCGCGAGCGGAACTAGGGTGGCCAAATTCGCGAGGACTGTTTTGCCCGATTCCATGAGGAAGTCGTCTACCGTGGAACCGTCCAATGCAAAACCCGCGGCATGAACCTCCTTGAAAAAATTCAGGAGCGACATAACCAGCGAGAGTTTCTCGTCGATGGATTGGGCTGCCTGAACGGCTTGGCGCAGGCAGATGCCCTTTGGAAGCCTCGCGATGACAAAATCGAGACCGTCCGAGCTGAAGGTTTCCTCAACCGTGGCGCCCAATGTCGCCCCGATCGTGCGAAGCATGCATGCTTCAAAGGCGGCGCTTGGATATTCGGGAGGCTGTTCCATCGTGGAAGGTTCGCCTTCCGTGAGAACAGGCAAGTCTGAAAAGCCTTCCTCACTTGAGATGGACTCGAAACTTTCTTGTGAATCTTCTGGCTGGGGGGCCAACTCCGGCATATCGCCGAAACCATCGTCGGCACTTGGCGGATTGGCTGCCGCAGGCCCAGTGGATTGGGGGGCCACCACGATGGAATACTCGGCCCCGGATTGCAAATCATGCCGCGCCGTGTACCGGACGGAATTGCCAACAGTGGAATGAAAACGAACATCCGGAAAACGAGTTGCTATGGCTGTTGGCGCTTGAGGTTGGAGCCCCGCTTTTTCTTGTATGGCAACCGGCTTTGTCTGAAGCTGTGATTCATCCCGGGGCCGTGCGGTGGCCGGAAGCGCCATGGTGCCCAAGGCGCATTCCGAGGCGGGGACACCGAGAACTTCAGAAATGGGCAGTGAATCAAGCGAACCTTGTTGATCTTGAACAGCCATGTCAATGTCCTTGTTGAGTGTGCCTTCAGCGGATTCTGCCGCCGCAATCAATGCAGTAGCGGCATCCCATGCGGCTGGGTTTGCCGCAATCTGGGCAGGCGTTGCCAAGGTCGGTGAGTTCCGACGCGCACGAGGAGCAGTAAGGGGTTCTCACCGGATTCGTCGAAGAGCAGGAGGAGCATACCGTTTCGGTGGAAACTTTTCTGTTGAACAGGTCTGTCGCGAACTCACGCGCGGAGTAATACCTGTCAGAAGGGTCCTCAGACAGATTGATTCTGATCATTTCCCAGAACCATCGTTCGCTTTCGTCGTATGGCGGGCTTGTTTTCCCATCAAGGCGGTTGCCGATTTCCCGGCCAGTGGATGTGCCTTCAGGGCTTCCACCGGTTGCCAGATGGAAAAGCGTTCCGGCGAGCGCGAAAAGGTCGCTACGGATTTCAGGCCGGCCAACGACCTGTTCTGGAGGCGCATAACCTTCAGTGAATATTCGAGTTTTTGCCTTTTGCCCGTCCGGACCGGAGGGGCCAAGGTCCCTTGCTGTTCCAAAGTCGATCATCCTGATTCCCGAACGGTCATCCATCAGCATCAGGTTGTCCGGTTTGATGTCTCGGTGCACGAGGGGCGGGTCATGCCGATGCATGGAATCAATGACCCCACATATGGCAAAGCCCCAATCAGCAACTTCGGAAACGGAAAATGGCTTGTTGTTGGTTGATTCAAGGACCTTGAGGAGATCCTTTCCCTGGATGTATTCCATCACGATGTATGCGGCCTGATCCTGTTCAATGAAGCCGAGAAGATTCGGAACAATCGGCAGTTCTACAAGGGCCCGGAGAATTTCGGCCTCCCGCCGGAAAAAATTAAGCCGTAGGTTGAATTGCGCCTTGTCGGCACAGAGCATTTCCTTAATCGCTATGGTTTTTCCCGTTGACAGATCGGTTCCCTTGTAAACCGCGCCAAAGCCCCCCAGCGCCATTAATCCGTCAATTTGAAAGCGTTCCTGCAGCAAAGTCCCGGGAGCGCATGGCAAGGGATGTCCGCACTTGGAACAGTTTTTCCTGCCCGATTCATTTTGGAAACCACAATGATTATTGATGCATGCGATTGTTTGCGCCGCTGCCTGCGGAGGAGATTGCGTAGGCAGGAAACCACAATCACCGCAAGCCAGGGCGCCCGCCGTCCAATTGGCTGAACAAAGTGGGCAGGATTCCAGCTTGGGGGATTCCGAGGTTTTTGGCCCCGCCGGTGTTGAAGGCAACTTGAAAATCTTCTTGCATGAAGGACACCGAACAGCCTTTCCGGCATGTTCCGGCTTTGTGTCAAGAACCTTCTTGCA
>JAGWVO010000238.1 GCA_018970845.1 Planctomycetota bacterium | reverse complement strand
GAGCATGGCGAGGGTGCGCCTGAGGCCGGCGATGTCATGCCCATCCACGGGGCCAAAGTAGCGGATTCCGAACTCCTCGAAGAGCATTCCGCCGGATAGGAAGGCCTTGAACCCGTCCTTGACCTGTTCAAGCAGGTGTGTGGCGGCGCCTCCCACCAGCGGGACCCTTTGCAGCAGGTCGCGCAACTGGCGCTTGGAGTCGATGTAAAAATCGGATGCCCTGGCCTGGTCGAGGCAGCGGGCCAGCGCGCCGACCCTCGGGCAGATCGACATCGCGTTGTCGTTGAGGATCACGAGAAGGTTTTCATTCAGGGTGCCGGCATTGTTGAACGCCTCGAAAACGATCCCCGAGGGGAGGGCGCCATCCCCGATGACCGCGACGCTGTGCCTGTCGGTCTTTTTTGTCAGCGAGTCGCCAACCTTGAGGCCCATGGCCGTTGAGACGCTGCAACCGGCGTGTCCTGTCATGAAAAGGTCGTAAGGGCTCTCGGCCGGATTGGGATATCCCATCAGCCCGCCACGGGTGCGTATGCCCTGAAACTGCTTGTAGCGGCCTGTGACGAGCTTGTGGGGGTAAATCTGGTGCCCCGTGTCCCAAATGAGCCTGTCCTTTGAAAAATCGAAGTTCAGGTGAAGTGCCAGGCAAAGCTCAACCACGCCGAGGTTGCTGGCGAAGTGGGCGGGACGCAGCTTGAGAACCCGAACCAACTCGTCGCGCATCTCATGGGCAACCTGCTCGAGTTGCTCATGGGAAAGTTTCCTGAGGTCGGCGGGAGACTGAATTGTTTCAAGCAGACCTGCCATGGATTGGCAACCTCCGTGAGCGCCGGATAACTGGTGGCCCGCCCGCATCCCTGCCGGGAATCATCCACCAATTATCCAAATAATTGTAGGGAAGATGCGAGCCGCTGCCATCAGGTTTCCCGATCCAGCAATCTTTGGGCCATATCAATGAGCGAGTCGCCCGCCCCATTCCAGGCTTTCATCAGCGAAACGGCCTCATGACTGAGCCGATTGGCGCGCCCGCGGCTTTCTTTTTCCCCCAGCAATCCGGGATAGGTGAGCTTCCCACGCGCCGCATCTTTTCCGACCATTTTGCCAGTTTTTTCAAGGCTTCCAGAAACATCCAGAAGGTCATCGACGATCTGAAAAGCGAGGCCAAGGGATTCACCAAACTTGGTTAGGTCGGCAAGACAGGCAAGAGTTTCCGGTTGATCCGGTTTTCCTGACCCCGCCAAGGCACCTATTCGCAATGAAGCGACGATCAACTGGCCTGTTTTTCTTCTGTGGAGGCTTTCGAGCCCCTCTAGGGTCGTCGGGGCTTCCGCATCGTTGATGCGGCCTTCCGCGGCCAGATCGGCGACCTGCCCGCCGACCATTCCGCAGGGGCCGGCGGCCTTGGCCAATTCCAGACAGCAGTGTCCCGCGAGGGGGCCGGGATAATGACGAGCCAGGGTCTCAAAGGCCAGGGTCAGCAAGGCATCTCCCGCCAAAATGGCCATGGCCTCGCCGTATTTCTTGTGGCAGGTCGGTTGGCCTCTCCGCATGTCGTCGTCATCCATCGCCGGCAAATCGTCATGCACCAGCGAATACACATGCACCATTTCAACCGCGCAGGCGGCGGGAATCGGGTCGAAGGCGGGGGCGTGCAATCCAACCCGTGTCGCCACGGACCTGGCGGCCAGAAGGGCGAGGGTTGGTCGCGTTCGCTTGCCAGGGGCCAACACCGAATAGCGCATCGCCTCGAGAAGCGCGCCGGGACAGCCAACGGAAGGCGCGAGGAGGCTATCAAGCGCCTTTTCAATGAGCGGCTTGATCTCGTCAGGCGCGGGCATGAATTGGAAACCCTTGGCTGGGTTGGCTGAAACGGCTTCCGGGCGGACCACGCCCGAATCAGGATGGATGTGTCGGGTCATGGGCGAAAGGCACCAGTGAGGCTTCCCCGTCGGCTCCCCTGACGACTTCAAGGATTCGCTGGTCGAAGGACTCCAGCCGTCGCTGGCACCGGCCTGCCAGCTTCACGCCCTCCTCGAACAAGGCCAGCGACCGTTCGAGCCCGTCCTTGCCGTTCTCCAGCTCCCTGACAAGGGACTCGAGGCGCTCAAGGTCATCCTCGATCCTGACGGGTTCCGGGTTTTGCGGGTTGTTTTCACTCATGGTGGATCCCGTTTGATATCAATCGAACTTCAGGCCACCACGCTCCTGATGGTGCCGCGAGCCACGGTCGTCTCGAGTTGCTGGCCCGCCTTGACCTGCGCGGCATCGAACACGAGTTTTCCCTCGCCGGATTCATTCAAAACCTTGGTCAGGCTATATCCGCGGGCGAGCACCTGCAAGGGACTGACGGCATCGAGTCGCGAGGCGAGCGCCCGCAGGGTCATGTGCATTTTTTCCATCTTGCCGGCAATCGAGCTTCGCAGCCGGTCGCTTGCCGCTGTCGCGCGCCGCCGAAGGGAGTCGAGTCGCATCGACAGCACATCGGGCCGCATGCGGGACCGGGCATGCCCGAGGTCATCGAACGCATCCGACAGTTGCTGCCTGATGGCCTTTTCAAACCTGACGCGGGAATCGGCGATGAAGGACAGAAGGTCGATTCTTGAAGGCGTTGCCTTGATCGCGGCGTCGGTTGGGGTGAGCGCCCGAACATCCGCGGCAAGGTCGCACAATGTTCTGTCGTCCTCGTGGCCGACCCCGCTGATGACCGGCACGGCGGAATCGGCGACCGCCCTGATGACAGCCTCGTCATTGAAGGCATCAAGGTCCTCGCTGCCACCACCACCCCTTCCGACGATGAGCACATCGGGAGCCTGTTCACCTGAAATCACAAGCCCGTTGATCCATTTCAGGGCGGAAACGATGGCGGCCGGAGCCCTTTCCCCCTGGACAGGCACGGGGAAAACCAGCACTTCGGCGAATGGCCATCGTTCCCTGAGCTTTTCAAGGATGTCGCGTATCGCGGAACCCGTTCCGCTTGTGACGATGCCGATGCGTTCGGGAAAGTGCGGCAGGGGACGCTTGCGGGTCGGATCAAAGATTCCCTCGGCACGCAGTTTTTCCTCCAATTGCTTGAGGGCCAGTTCGCGTACGCCGATCCCGACAGGCTCAAGCGCCTTCACCACCAATTGGAATCGGCCCTGTTGGGTGTAGATGGTCAGGTTCCCCGTGGCGACAAGGCGTTGTCCGTTCGCCGGGGCGAACCGAAGCTTGGCCGCGTCGCTCCGGTACATCACCGCCGAGAGCAAGGCTTCAACGCCGGAGCAGTCCCTGAGTGTGAAATAGAGGTGACCGCTTGAAGGTTTCGAGAAATTGATGACTTCGCCAATCACCGGCACCCTGGGGAAATTCTTCTCGAGCCGGGCCTTGATATCGGCGCACAACTGGCCGACCTGCAACGGAGAGGAATTATCGGCCATCATCAATCCCTCCCGTCCGCGAGAGGCAATGCCCGATTCCGCGTAGGATTCCCGCAGCCTTGTGCATGGTTTCATCGTATTCGTTGGAGGGAGATGAATCCGCCACGATTCCCCCGCCCACGGGAAAGGTAAGCCAGCCTCCCGCGCGCGTGACGGTCCGGATGAGGATGCTGCTGTCGAAACCGCCATCGTCGCCGACCCAGAACATGGTTCCGCAATACGCGCCCCGGGCCGTTTCCTCCAACTCGTTGATGATTTCCATGCTGCGCACCTTGGGCGCGCCCGTGACCGATCCGCCCGGAAAACATCCGCGAAGCAGGTTGATGGCATTCCTTCCATCGGCGAGCCGGCCGGTCACTTGGGAGACCATGTGGTGAACCGTGGGATACGATTCGAGTTCGCACAGCCTCGGCACCTTCACGGATCCGTAGGCACATGCCTTGCCGATGTCATTGCGCAGCAGGTCGACGATCATGATGTTCTCGGCCCTGTCCTTGGGATTGGATAGCAGTTCCCTCGCGACGGCCGAGTCGGTATCCGCGTCCTCCGACCTTGGCCTGGTGCCCTTGATCGGCCGGGTCTCCACCATTCCGTTCTCGACCCGAAGGAATCTTTCCGGAGAGGCGCTCACCAACTGCCCTTCACCCCAATCAAGCCATGCCGCGAAGGGGGCCGGGTTCACGATGGCCATCGACTTGAGAAGTTCCAGCGGGTCACCCGTGTCCCTGTGGAAAAGCCGCTGGGCGAGGTTCACCTGAAAACAGTCGCCAGCCCTGACATACTCAATGGCGCGGGCGACAGCCTTTTCGTACCTTTCGCGACTGAAATGGCTCAGAATCCTGTCTTTCCCTTGAACTTTTTCAAGGATGGACGGGGTGATCCTCTTGATGGGAACCGCGGGCGGGCGCTTGGCTGGCGCGCCCTCAATGCAAGCGGCGAACCTGTCGATGGCCTCGGCTGAATCGCCCGGTGTTTCATGGCTGGCAACAAGCCAGCATTTTTCGGAAAGCCGATCAAACGCCGCGATGCAACGATAGTTCCCCATGATGATGTCGGGCGCCTTGAATTCATCAAAGGCCGGGCTGGGAAGTTCCTCCAGGGCGCGGCCGTATCCATAGCCGACGAGGCCAGCCCAACCTCCCTGAAACGGCGGCAATTCTCCGGTACGGGCGGGTTGGGAACTTGCCGCGCCCGACAGTTTCATCAGCGGATCGCCTCCAGAATCACCATGCCGCCAGATGACGGACTCGACGGGGTCGGCCATCACATAGGAAAAACGGGAGCGAGGTCCGATGGGTCCCTGGCTCAGCAGGGCAAGGCTGAGCGGAAGATGCCGAAGGCGTTCAAGCACCCGAATGGGATCGTTGACGCCGGGCAATTCACGGTATGCCGGGGAAGGCGTCATGGTTCCCTTGCCCCGGGATTCCGGTGGTTTTTCTCAGGCCTGGTGAGCAATCCCCAGCGGAGGGCCTGATCCTGGGTGTAGTTTTTGCCCAGGGTTATCGCCGTCAGGGCCTTGCACATCTCATATCCGAGATAGAAAGCGTGTCCGGGGTCGAGTTCCTCGGTTTTCAGGAGTTGCCCGAACAGTTCAAAAGGATCCTCGCCCGAGAGCCGGGTTTTGCAGTTCATGAGGTGGATCAAACCATCGTCCGCGAAAATGCGGTAATTGGAGTCCTTGATGCCTGCCGCCAACTGGTCGAGGAATTCCGGGCCCCGGGAGGCTGGCCTGGGATCCCTCAGCATCACCAGCCCGGCCCCGAGTTGGCGCGGCAACCGGCGCTCCCTCAAGGCCAGGTGAGCCATGCGTCGCGCGAGGTCGAGTTCCCTGACACAACCGCGGCACCAACCAATCACCTCGGTTGTCAGGACGCTGCCGATTTCCCATTCCTGGCAAAGTGATGCCAGGAGAAGGTTGATTCCGGCGGAATCCGACTCCGTCAATTCCGTGATGTTGCCTGTTCCCATCATCATGGGGACATTCGGATGGGTTTGCCGGAATCGGGCATAGCGTAGGAGGCTGGCCCCGAAGCCGTGGCCCACAGGTTCGAGAATCGGGTCGGCTCGAAACGGCACACCCCTCGCGGCGAGCCATTCGACGGTTTCCTCCAATGACCCGATGTCGGATGGCTGGTCGGGGATGGCCACCACCTCCACCCCCCAGTCTGGAGAGTGTGAGCGGTTCGATCGGTTGACGCTGAGCACCAATTCGGCGCCCGCTTTTGCCGCATCCGCGGCTTCCCCAGGATCGAAGGTGTCAACCGAGACCCGAAGACCCTCTTCCCGCAAGGCCCGAACGGCATCCGCGACATTGGACCATCGGATTCCCGGGAGGCAACCCAGGTCGATCATGTCCGCGCCCTGGGCTGCCCACACCTTGGCTTGCCCGATGATCTGGCTGGTTTCCAACTTGGGAGCGTGGTTGATTTCGGCGATGATATCGATCGAATGCTGGTCCAGGTTTGGCTCCAGACCGGGCCTGCGGAAGTGGGATGGGAGGTCGAGAAGATCCCGCGGGCCTTTTTCAACCGGGATGCCCCAGGCCTCCGTCAATTCCTGGGCTTGCCCGGCACAAAGTCCCGGAACGATCACCCGATCGAC
>JAGWVO010000237.1 GCA_018970845.1 Planctomycetota bacterium | reverse complement strand
ATCCCGATTCAAAGCCGCTGGCCAGCTGGGAAGTTTATGTCGTGGTGAACCAACCGCTTCCCCTGCCGATCATCAACGGGAGAAGGCTCGGTTGCCGTTTCACGGGCGAATCCCTTGAATTGGCCTCCGTTTCATCCTCGGGCCCGCTGGCCGCTGCGGGACTCAAGGCGGGAGACACCATTTCGCGCTGGGCCTCCCGCCCCATTGAATCGCAGGACGATCTCAGGATGGTTCTCTCCGGAAGGCAGGCCGGAAAGGTGCCGGTCGATTTTTCAAGGGCTGGCGCCGCCGCATCGTCGATGGTGAACCTCGACTACCTCAACAAATTGGAAAGGGCCCGCCGCTTCCTGCAAGTCAGGGGCATCGACGACCCGGGCCGGTCGCTGCGGGTCCACAACATGAAGCTGGTGGCGGGCCAGGCTTTCTCGCAGGCGGGAGTCAGGCCCATTGGCGAAGGAGACCAGCGCCGCACCGCCGTCGAGGCGATCCTTGGCGAAGGGATCGCCAGAACCTTGGCTTCCGACCTCGACAAGGCCACGCTCGAACCGGGCGATCTTTTCTCGCTAGGCGACAGCACCCAGCCGTTCATCGTCGCTGGAATCATGGGCTCACAAGGCTCCACTTTTGATTCGGAAATCTGGGCCAAGCATTCCCTTGTCGGACGCAAGTTCGGCAAGGACAGCTATTCCACGATCGTGCTGCGCACGGCGGGCGCCCCCGAAGCGGCCGAACTGGCGAAAGACCTCACCGACAATTTCAAGAAAGCTGCGCTCCGCGCCCGAACGGAAACCGATTACTACGAAAGCCTCAACCAGACCAACCAGCAGTTCCTGGTGGCCATTCTCTTTGTCGCTGTCGTGGTGGGAATCGGAGGCATTCTCGGCCTGATGAACACGATGTTCGCGGCTATCAGCCAAAGGATCAAGGATATTGGCGTGCTTCGGATCCTTGGTTATTCAGGTTTCCAGGTCATGACAGCCTTCTTGTTCGAGGCGCTTCTACTGGCCATCGTCGGCGGCCTGCTGGGTTGCGCGGCAGGCTCGCTGGGTGATGGATTCACGGCTTCCAGCATCATTTCCAGCGGCGCTGGCGGCGGAAAGAATGTCGTCCTTCGCATGACGGTTGACGGCACCATCCTCATGGCGGGAATGGCCACGGCATTCATCATGGGACTGCTCGGTGGCCTGCTGCCGGCCATCAACGCCACCTTCATCAAGCCTCTTGAGGCGCTTCGCTAGTTCCTGCCAGCCGCCTCGAGGGCCTCCTGCCACCTGTCTCGAAGCGACCTGGGCTTCTCAGCTGGTTCATTTTCTGGCTTGTCGGTGAAATCGGGATTGGCCCAGCGGCACACATGCACGGAAATCCCCTCGCCGGCCCCAAGGCCTGCCAACCGGGCATAGGCCCGTTGGCGGACGGCTCTTGGCAAAAGCCTCGCCACGGCTCCTGAAGGCAGTGCCGTTACAGGGCCGAAACGGTATTCGCCTTGGATGCGGTTGGCCTCCTCGGTGCCAAACAGACCAATCAGCCTGGCACGGCATCCTTCCGGAAGGGCAAGGTATCCCGCGGTCACCTGCTGGATTCCCCGTTCCACAAGGACTTTCAGAAGCGGAATCAGCCTCTCCTGCCGGTCATGGATTCCCATCACCAGCGGATCAAGGCTAACCAAGGTAGGCACTCCGGCGGCCTTGAGCCTGTCCACCTGCCGCAATCGGGCCATCGGCGCCGTGGTACCCGGTTCAAGCTGTCGAACAAGGGAAGTGATTGTTGTGCTGAGAGGAATCGTCACCCGAACCCTGTCGCCCAAAGCGGCCAGGCGATCCCTCAGCCGGCAGGCGATCCGGCCGCGAGTCCTGATCCATGTGGTGATGCCGCGCCTGGCCAGCAACTCGGTGCAAAGAACGGCATCCGATTGCGCCTCCTCGGGGCCATGGAACGGGTCGCTCAAGGGGCTCAGGAAAACGGCGCGTGGCGGAATCGGCATGCGCTCGAGTTCCGTCTCAAGGCGCGCGGGGGTGGCGGCGAACAATTCAACGGCATGGCCCGCTTCGGAGGGGGCATCAAGCCAAAGGATGCCGCTGTTGCGATGTTCCTGAAGATCCAGGCCGAAAGTGCGGTCCGAGCTGGCCAGCTTCCAGGGAGCGAGTATGGCTCCGCCGCGTCTCACCATGCACAGGGCCTTGGCCTGGGCGCTGGAAAGATCCCACTGGGTTCCTTCGCTGGATGCGCGACGCGCCATTCGTGGCATGGTTGCTACCCTCCTGGTTCTCCCAGCGTATGACTGAACATCCGTTCATGTCAAGGGGCTGGTTTGTTGTCCGCTCGTTCTTTCCGATCTCCTTTCGTTCCTGCAACAGCCTGCCTGCTTCCTTGCAGCAAGCCACAAAATCATTGTAGTTTACGCCCGTTGCCGAGGATTTGTTCACCACCGGGAAGAAAAGATCATGTGGAACTCGTGAATGTTGGATGACCCTCCTTGTGTTTCTCACTTCCCGTTATCACCCCGTCTTCCTAGATTGTTCATAGTTGGGAGTCCGTCTGATGGATGCGATCCGTACCATGCTGGCCCGCGTGCGAGCCCCCGGGTTCCCCAATGACCATTTTCCCGGCCTGCTTCACCTCCTCATTGGCAAAACCTTGGTCGATCTCGACGGCAATGTCGTCTCCCGCGGCTATTCGTGGCGTGAATGCGCCAGCATGCTTAAGACGGCGAGAATCGACCCGGAGTTGGCACGCACGCTCGATTTGAATCCCGACGACCTTCCCCCACGCGACCGCGAAAAATTCTGGTATGTCGCACTCACGCGTTTTCCCGTGGCATCGGAGAGGGCCAAGGCCTGTGCCGACGCACTGGTTCCTTGGATGGCGAAGGCCGGGATCAAGGTGGCTCAGGGAAGCTGAGTCTTCCGCTCGCGTCTTCCTTCTTCTATCCTGTAAATTCAGGCGCATTCAATCGCCACTCCCTGAACACGGATGTGAACCACCACCATGGCCGACTCTCCCAAGCCGCTTCCCGTCGTTGATGCCGCGGTTCCAGCCAAGCCATCGGGCGTTCCCATGGGCGCCGTGTTGGGGGCCATTGGAATCGGCGTCGCTGCAGCGGCCTACCTTCTGCTTGGCGCTTACTGGAATTCACAGACAGGCCGGCAAAGCAGCCTCTGGCTGGCACTCGATTCCGCCAAGGACGAAAAGGAAGTGGCTGAACTGGCTCGCAAGAATCAGGGAACCATGCTGGGGGCCGTCGCCCAGCTCGACATGGCGCGCGCCCAACTGGCCATGGCCCTGAGGGAATTTCCCGTCCCTCCGCCCAACGATACTCCCATCGTTCCCGCGCCCGGCTTCGACAAGGAAAAAGAGAAGCAGGCCAACGACAAACCCGTCGACATCAAGGCCAACCTCGAGCAGGCCATCCAGGGTTTCGACCTCGCCGCCAAGAAACTCAGGTCGGTGCCGGTTCTCGAGCGCGAATGCGTCATCGGTTCCGCCAGGGCGCTTGAGGCCCTCGGCAAGTTCGATGATGCCAAGGCCCGCTATGACGAACTGGCCAAGAACCCCCTTCACAAGGATTCCCTCGTGGCCGTCGAGGCCGAAAGGAGGGCCCGCAAGCTGGCTTCCGACGACTATCGCAAGCGCTTGGCCGCCATTCAGTCCCAACTCCGACCCAACACACCCTGACGACAGCCAACCCCTTGACCGGCGACCCGCATGATCCCGAGGACGACGAGGAAGTTTCCTTCTCGCTGCCACGGGGCGAGGATGAATGGATCGACCATGTCGCCCTGATCCGCCGGGATCACCTCCGCCTCGACCAGTTCCTTCTGACCCTCCTGCCCGATATCACGCGCTCGATGGCCCAAAAGCTCATCGAGGATGGCCGGGTAATGGTCAACGGCAGGCCAGGAAAGTCGAGCACGCGCATCCGCCATGGCGACAAGTTGCGGTTCGCGCCACCTCCTCCGCCTCATCCCGAACCGGTCGCCGAGGAAATCCCGCTCGACATCCTCTATCAGGATGAGTTCCTCGCGGTGATCAACAAGCCGGCCAACATGGTCGTGCATCCGGCCAAGGGCAACTGGTCGGGAACCCTGGTGAACGCCCTTCGCTTCCATTTCCCCCAACTCTCCGGCATCAACGGAGACTACCGCGCCGGCATCGTGCATCGGCTCGACCGCGACACTTCCGGCGCCATCCTCATCGCCAAGGAGGAAAACACCCACCGCGACCTCGCCATGCTTTTTGAAACACGGAAGGTCTTCAAGGAATACGCGGTCATCGCCCAGGGAACGCTCGACCGTGACAGCGACTATGTCGAGAAGCGGATCATGCACCATCCCACCGACCGCGTGCGGATGATCGTCACCGACAAGGACATTCCCGAGGCCAAGGAGGCGGTCAGCTACTACGAGGTCGCCGAGAGGTTCCGCGGGTTCACATTCGTGAAGTTCCAGCCGCGCACCGGACGCACGCACCAGATCCGGGTCCACATCGCCAGCCTTGGCTGCCCTGTGCTTGCCGACAAGATTTACGGCGGACGCGACCAGTTCCGACTTTCCGACCTAGCCCCGCTCCAGCCCGGCGAGGAAGACAAGGTGCTGCTCACCCGCCAGGCGCTGCACGCCCACCGCCTGCGATTCATTCATCCGCGTCTGGAGAAAATGATGGAGTTCGTGGCTCCCCTGCCCAGGCAACTCGAAGACACGCTCGATGCCCTCCGCCGCCTCAGGCCATGGCGAAGCTGAATGGGGCCGTTCGGCTGCTAATCACCATGACTTTGTTCATGACTTTCAAGACGCGAAGTTAGGCCTCCAATCACCAGAACTCTCATGAGCCCTCCACGAAGCGAGGGCCGAACCATTCTGCCAGGCTCACTTCGCGTCCTGATCCGATCGGGGCATTTTGTGATTTCGAAATACTGATTCATGTATCTTTCCAACAAAAATATTTCCTAATAAATGAAACAAATATAGGCCCAGGCTTTCGCCCGGGCCTATGTTCTTTCTGCGGTCAGCAGTCAGCGAACGCCGGCGATTTCGATCTTGGCGGTGGTGCGGAGCTGCTTGGCCATCTGCTCCTTCATCTTCTCGCTAAACACCTCCCGAACCTCCTCCTTCACGGTCTCGAAGGTCACCTGCTTTCCAGGCTTCTTTTCAAGGACCATGATGAGGTGGTATCCGAAGGGCGTCTCCACGGCGTCAGACATGATGTAAGGCTCCATGGCGAACGCGGCGCGGGAGAATGCCTCCACCATGCTGCCGTCACGGGCGAAAAACCCGACATCACCACCCTGCGCCTTGCTCGGGCAGGTGGAAATGTCTCGGGCCGTGGCCGAGAAGATTTCATCAAGCGCTTCGGTGCGCCGCTTTTCCATCCCCAGCTTGTCGGGCCCGCCCGGATTCTTGGCCAGTTCAGCGGCCAACTTCTGGTCGATTTGGGCCTTCACGGCACGGGCCTGGCCGACGGCCTTGGCCTTCTCCTCCGTGGCGGCGCCGGCGGAGAAGAGGATGTGCCTTGCCCTCACCGTGCTGCCGTCAAACAGCGCCTTGTCCGAATTGAAGAAAGTCTCGAGCGCCTTGTCGGTGCCCTGCTGGGTGATGAACTTCTCCCAGCGGATCTCGGCGGCGACATGGACAAGCAGTTCATCCGGAGTCAGGCGCATCCCCTCGAGGATCTTCTCGAACTCGCGGTTCTGCTTCTTGGCCTCGGCCTTCATCTCGTCGACTCGCTTGGCCACCTCCTCGGGGGTGGCGGGAATGCGGGCGGCCAAAAGATACTGGTCCACCAGCATCGTGTCGATGAGGAACTGGAGCATCTCGTTGCGCACTTCGGCGCGCTTGGCCGGCGGGAAGCGCTCGAGTCCGCGCTGCACGGCCGATTCGAGAATGTTCTGCCCGTTCACGCGGGCCACGATGGTGTTGAGTGGCAGCTGCGGCACCCCGGCAGGTTCGGCCACGGGCGCGGCACCGGGGGCGGGCAAGGCGGTGGCGGGCAGGGCGGGCGGCTGCGCCGCCGGTGCGACTG
>JAGWVO010000236.1 GCA_018970845.1 Planctomycetota bacterium | reverse complement strand
CCCGATGGATCAAGGCCGGAGCCAGTTTCCCATCGGTGGGGACCGCGCGCGCCCATGAGGGAGGTCATTGGGCCTTTCAGCCGCTGAGGAAGGTTACTCCTCCCGGCAAGAGCCAACCCGTCGATGAACTGGTCAATCAAAGGCTGCTGAAGGATGGATTGAAACCATCGGTAACGGCCGATGCCGCCAGCTTGGTGCGGCGCGCCACGATTGGCTTGACGGGCCTGCCGCCCAGCCCGGAGGCGATCAACGCGTTCCTGGCTGACCGATCAGCAGAAGCGTGGCCAGGTTTGGTGGACCGCTTGCTGGCAAGCACCGCCTATGGCGAACGCTGGGGCCGCCACTGGCTTGATGTGGCCAGGTACGCCGATTCCAACGGACTTGACGAGAATGTCGCCCACGGAAACGCGTGGCGCTACCGCGACTATGTGATTGGCGCCCTCAACTCCGACATGCCGTTCAACCAGTTCATCCGGGAACAGGTGGCTGGCGACCTGCTGGAAGCCGGCGGACAGGCCGAAAGGCACCGCATGCTCGTGGCCACCGGCTTCCTCGCGATCGGCCCCAAGGTGCTGGCGGAAGTCGACAAGAAAAAACTCGAGATGGACATCATCGACGAGCAGGTCGAAACCACGGGAAAAGCGTTTCTTGGAATGACACTCGGGTGCGCCCGCTGCCACGACCACAAGTTCGACCCGGTGAGCACCGCGGATTATTACGCGATGGCGGGGATCTTCAAAAGCACCAAGACGATGGACGACCTGAAGACCATCGCCAAGTGGCACGAGAACGAGATTCCCAATCCCGAGGAAGCCCGCAGGCATTCCGAGCACCAGGCCAAAGTCGGCAAGGCGAAGGCCACGGTCGAGGATTTCATCGCCCGCCAAGGCGCGCGCCTGCGGGGCGAAGGCAAGCTGCCGGGGGAATCAAAGCCAGCCGCCAAGGAGGTTGAAACCCGCCTGGACGCCGGCCAGCGGGAGGAATTGGCCCGACTCCGCTCGGCCCTGTCGGAATTGGAAAAGGCCTCGCCGGAACTTCCCAGCGCCATGGGAGTGGCTGATTCGTCACCGGTGAACCTGGCGATCCATTTGCGGGGCAGCACCGAGAGGCTTGGCGCCGTGGTGCCCAGGGGCGTGCCCAAGGTGCTGTCACGCCAATGGGGCAAACCTTTCCCGGAAAAAACCAGCGGCAGGATTGAATTGGCCGAGTGGCTCGCATCGGA
The DNA here is from genome assembly GCA_018970845.1 of Planctomycetota bacterium. GTDB lineage: Bacteria > Planctomycetota > Planctomycetia > Gemmatales > Gemmataceae > REEB421. Next base: position 4,795 of record JAGWVO010000236.1, on the reverse strand, counting down.
CCAAAATCCGCTAACGGCGCGCGTGATCGTGAACCGGGTCTGGCGCTGGCACTTTGGCTCGGGGATCGTTCCCTCGGTGGATAATTTCGGCTTGCTGGGAGAAAAACCGACCAATCCCGAGTTGCTTGATTGGCTCGCGGCGGAGTTCATCCGGAACGGGTGGTCGCTCAAGAAACTTCACAGGATCATCCTCACCAGCGAGACCTACCGAAGGTCGACGGCGATGTCGCCGGACCAGGCCAGGCTCGATCCCTCGGGGAGGTTATGGTCGAGATGGATCCCCAGGCGGATGGAGGCCGAGGCGATCCGCGATTCCATGCTTGAAGTTTCGGGATTGCTCGACAAAACGATGGGCGGTTCTCTGCTGACCGTCAAGAACCGGGAATTCTTCTTCAACCACACCTCAAGGGACCTGACCAAGTACGATTTCCCGAGGCGCAGCCTGTACCTGCCCGTTGTGCGCAACAACCTTTACGATGTTGTCCAGCTTTTCGACGGAACCGATGCCAGCGTCGCCAATGGAGACCGGGCGACCACAACCATCGCCACGCAAGCCCTGTTCTTTCTCAACAGTCCCCTCGTCCTGCAATGTTCCAAGGCGCTCGCGAAGCGGGCCGCCGCCGAGGCGGCCGACACCGACGGACAAATCCGGAGGATGCACGAGTTGGCCCTGGGCAGGATGCCAACATCCCGTGAATCCGAACGGGCCAAGGCGTTCATCAAGGAGGCGGCAAACTCGGGAAGCCCTGACCAAACCGCGGCCTTGGCCGGATTCGCGCAAATACTCCTCTCGTCCAACGAGTTCGTGACCATCCGTTGAGGAAAGCGACCATGAACCTGCCAACCCGGCGCAAGGCCCTCGAGACAAACGCCGTGGGATTCGGGTCGATCGCTTTGGCCGGCTTGCTGGCGCGCGAATCAAGGGCCGACGCGCGCGCCTTAACCAACCCCCTCGAACCCAAGGACGCCCATTTTGAACCCAAGGCCAAGAGGGTGGTTTTCCTTTTCATGAAAGGCGGGCCATCCCAAGTCGACACCTTCGAGCACAAGCCGCTCCTGGAGCGCGACCATGGAAAGCCCTACCCCCACGAAAAACCCCGCGTCCAATTCGCGCCCACCAACAACCTGCTGAAGTCCCACTGGAAATTCCGGCAGCATGGCCAATGCGGGCACCATGTCAGCGAACTGTTCCCGAATGTGGCCCAGTTCGTTGACGACATCTGCTTCGTCCATGGCATGCATGGCACCAACGCCGCGCATGGCGGCGCCGTGATGAAAATCCACACCGGCAGCGACAGCTTTGTCAGGCCGTCCATCGGTTCCTGGGTCAGCTACGGCCTGGGGAGCGAGAACGATTCCCTGCCCGGCTTCGTCACCATCTGTCCGACGCTGGCCCATGGCGGAGTCACGAACTGGAGCAGCGCCTTTCTCCCCGCGGCTTATCAGGGAACCCCGCTGGGGAACGCGACCGTGCCTGCCGACCAGGCGACGGTGAGGTATATCCGGAATCCCGAACAGGCCACCCGGCTCCAGCAACTTCAACTCGCCGCGCTTCGCGAGGCAAACTCAGAGTTCGGCAGGCTGACGGGCCCTGACCTCGCGCTGGAGGGAAGGATCGCCTCCTTCGAGCTTGCCTTCCGGATGCAGGCCGAAATGCCCAGGGTTCAGGATATTTCTGGCGAGTCGCGGCAAACGCTCCAGCGCTACGGGATTGGAAATCCCGTCACGGAGAACTTCGGCCGGCAATGCCTGCTGGCGCGGCGGATGCTGGAGAACGGAGTTCGCTTCGTTCAGGTGACGCACAGCGACGCCTTCGTTCAATGGGACCAGCACGGCGACCTGAAGAAGGGGCACGAGAAGAACGCTCGGGAGGTCGACCAACCGATCGCGGCGCTCCTGGGCGACCTCAAGGCCCGCGGGCTTCTCCAGGACACATTGGTTTGGTGGGGAGGCGAATTTGGCCGCACGCCGACTGCCCAAGGAAACGACGGCCGGGACCACAACCCCGACGGATTCACCATGTGGCTGGCGGGTGGCGGCGTGAAGGGCGGATTCTCCCACGGCGCCACCGACGAATACGGATTTTTCGCCCGCGAGGGGAAGGTTCACATCCACGACCTGCATGCCACCATCCTCCACCTCCTCGGACTCGACCACGAGAGGCTCACCTACCGTCATGCCGGCAGGGACTTCCGCCTCACCGACATCCATGGGAAAGTGGTTCATGAGTTGATGGCCTGAGTCGTGAATCACATTCCATTTCCGCGCGAGTGACGAGATGCCAGTTTCCCAAACCCATCAGCCGGACGGCAAATCCAAGGGCATTCCCACGGTGATCCTGGCGATCGGCGGGGCCTTTTTGGGGATGATCGTGGCCGTGGCCATATTCTTCGGTTCGGGGATGGCCGACCCGAAGCCCGTCGTCACCAAGCTCAAGGAACCCGAGGTTCCCAAGGATACCGCCGCCGCCAAGGCCAAGCTCAAGGCGCGCAAGACGGAACAGGCCAGTTCCAAGTTCGAGACAAGCCTCAAGGATGCGCTGGTTTCAGGCAACATCGCCATGGCCACCCGACTGGCGACAACCAAGGAACCGGCCATGACGGCGCCATTTCTGGCACTCTGCCGTCAGTACGCCGCCGATCCCAAGCCGGCCACGCGCGCCGCGGTCGCCAGCGCCCTGGGAGCCCACCTGGCGGACAAGCCCGCCGAGGATGCCGATCTCATCAAGATGATGGATGATCCCGACAAGAAGGTCGTCCTCGCCTGCGTCGACACCTTGGAAAGCCTGAAACCCTGCCCGGCGGGCTATGTCCGAAAGGCATTCTCCGTGGCCGGCAAGGCATCCACCGGGCCGGAAGTGCGCGAAAGGATCGCCGGCTGGTTCAAGAACCTCTCGCCGCTCCCCGACAACCTCGTCACCGTGTTCGCACTGGAGTCGGATACCAAGGCGGTTGAACTCAGGCCGGTGGTCGCCGAGGCGCTGTCCCAGGGAAAGATCGACCCGAAAAACGGCATGGACCTGGCGAGGAAATTCGTTGCCGACGCGAATCCCAAGGTGGCCGCCGCCGGGATCCGGATGATCAGCCAGTTCAGGAAATCCAACCGGGCGGAAGCCCTATCGGCGCTCCTGGTGGCGCTGGACTCGGCCCAGGCCGACATCCGGGAAACCTCCGCCGCCGAGTTGGGATCGTTTGGAAAAATCGAATCCACCGACCTTCCCGCGATCATCAAGTCGCTGGGACAGGGAGGTGATGAATCGAGGTCCAGGGCCTGCGGGCTGGCCGGTTCGCTCGGTGAACAGGCCAAGCCGGCGCTCGTCGCGCTGGCCAAACTGGCCAAGGCGCCTTCCAGTCCAGCGCTCATGGCCGCCGCCATTTCCGCCATGGGCATGATCGGCAAGGCGGCCGAACCGGAAATCGGCGCCGTGCGGGACGGCCTTGCCTCCAGCAACGCCGCCGTGCGGGGCGCCTCCGTGGTGGCCTTGGCCAAAATCAGCAGGGATGCAAAATCTCTCGCGGCGCTTCTGGAATCGGTTGGTGATGCCGACCCCGTGGTTTCCAAGGCCGCGAGTTCCGGCATCGATTCGATGGTGCCACCGCCCGGCACGCCGGAAGACCTGAAAGTCCTTGAATCGATGCTTTCGGGCAAGCCGCCGCAAGTCCGCGCCAAGGTCTTTTCCATCGCCGCCGCCTTGGGCCCCGACGCGAAACCCCTGGCGGCCAAGGCCGTGGAAGCCTTGGATGACGCCGACAGGTCCGTCATGGTTCAGGCCGGCCTGGCCCTCATGTCGCAACCGGACCGCCAGGCGGCCACCTTGGCCAAGATGCAACAAGGCCTGCTTGGCGCCGTTTCCAGTCCGGCCAAGGAACCACTCGCCCTGGCCTGGCTCGATTTCCTCGCGAAGTCGGGCCCCAAGGCGGCGCCCGCCATTCCCACACTGCGCCGCGTGCTGGGACCCGAACAACGGACCGCGGCCATCCTCGAAGGAGCGATCAAGGCCGCGGGCGCCATGGGCAAGGAAGGCATACCGCTCGTGCCCGACCTGCTCAACCATGTCGGCGAGGCCGTCAATCCTCCCACGGACACCATCGACAACTTCACGGCCGCCTTTCTCAAGGCCAGGCACAACCAGGCCGTGGTCAACGCGATCGCCGCCATGGGCCCCATGGCCATTCCGGAAATGGAGAAACTCATCGCGAGGCCCCAAATCGGCGCCAGGTTCTTCGCCCTCCTCGTGTTCGACGCGATGGGGGCGGAAGCCAAGGACGCCATACCCGCCATCAGGAAACTCGCGTCGGCGGACAACGAGAAATCACCTCTCGTCAACGGCACGGCCGTCACCGTTTTGGGCCGGGTCGAGGCGGCCACGCGCAAGTAGCGGGCCTCAGGCCACCGTGGATATCCTTTCCGCGATTCCCGTGAGAATCGCGTCAAGGTCGGACCACGCCTTCCACGCGTCCAAATGGTGGGACTGCGATATTTTCTTGCAAACCAAGTCTTCCAACTCCCCGTTGCGCTCGCCCTTCCAGGTTATGTCGGCAAGCGCGACCAGCAGGTCTTCGAGGCTGTTGGATTTGTCCCGCCAGTTCCCATGGGTGCGCGCGAAGCGCGCGAACCGTGGTTCAAGGCCGAGCGAAATGAGCAATGCCGCGCCCGATTCCTCATGCAGGGTTCCCGGTTGGAACAATTCCTCCGGGTGGGCCACCTTGCCAAGGTCATGGATGGCGGCACCCAGGAGAACCTCCCCGGCATCCAGTTCCATGCCGGGGAACCGCCCGGCCAACCCCTCGACAAG
>JAGWVO010000235.1 GCA_018970845.1 Planctomycetota bacterium | reverse complement strand
ATTCACGGGACTGAAACATGCAAGAAACGCAATCCGTTGATATCGACCGCGAGGATGCCACCCTTCTTCGGACCCTCATTGCCCTCTGGTCGGGCCTTTTCGCCATGGGAGCGGGCCTTTACGCGGCAGTTGTGTTTTTCTGCTGGCCCAAATAATCGCTGAAAACAGAAGCCGGAGGCAACAATGGCGCTGGAAATCGTCCAAGCCTTGATCAGGTTGGCTGACCGGGACATCGAGGCGTTGCTCAAGCCGATCGCGGCCGAATCCGGAGACATGGAATTGGAGTCGGTGGCGATCCGGCCCGAGGGGATCGTCGTCAAGGGCCGCTACAGCATGGGATTCATGAAGGTCGGCGTGGAGCTTGTGCTCACCCCCCGTGCCGAGAACGGCAAGGTTCTCATCGCCCTGTCGGCGGTGCGGATGCTCGGCGGCGTGGGCATGCCCGGCATGGCGCGCGACCTCATCCTCGACATGATGTCCGAGCAGGTGCGAAGCCTGCCCGGGATGTCGGTGGAGGGCGAGACGATCACATTCGATCCCGAGGCCGCCGGCCGGGAGCATGGGTACGATGTCGCCGCCAAGTTGACGCGCATCGACATGAAGCCGGGCCAGATGGAAGTGGCGTTCGGTTAGGGAAGCTTGGGATCGAAGTTGATCGCGTGGGCGGCGAACGCCCAGATGTCGGCGATTTCCTCGATCTGCATGGCGGTGGGCTTGCCGGCGCCGTGGCCCGCCCGGGTCTCGATCCTGATGAGCATCGGGTTGGGGCCCTTGTGGCATGCCTGCGCCCGCGCCGCGAACTTGAAGCTGTGCCCGGGAACCACGCGGTCGTCGGTGTCGGCGGTGGTGACGAGGGTGGCCGGATACGGCGTGCCGGGCTTGAGGTTGTGGTACGGGGAATACTTGTGAAGCGCCTCGAACTCGTCCTTCTTGTCGCTTGAACCGTAGTCGTCCACCCAGTAGCGGCCGGCTGTGAACTTCTGGAACCTCAGCATGTCCATGACGCCCACGGCGGGCAGGCAGGCGCCGAACAATTCGGGCCGCTGGGTCATGGCGGCGCCAACGAGCAGGCCGCCGTTGCTGCCGCCCTGGATGGCGATCCTTGACGGGCGGGAATACTTCTCCTTCACGAGGTATTCCGCGGCGGAGATGAAGTCGTCGAAGACATTCTGCTTGCGGGTCTTGGTGCCGGCCTTGTGCCATTCGTCGCCGTACTCGCCGCCGCCCCGGAGGTTGGCCACGGCGAACACGCCGCCCATCTCCATCCACGCGAGCCGGGAGACCGAGAACGCCGGGGTGAGCGAGATGTCGAATCCGCCGTAGCCGTACAGGATGACGGGATTGTCCCCGTCCTGCTTGAGGCCTTTCCTCGACGATATGAACATGGGAACCCGGGTTCCGTCGCGGGAGGTGTAAAACACCTGCCTGGTCTCGTAATCGTCGGGGTTGAAGGCGACCTTGGGCCTGAACCAAGGTTCGCTCTTGCCGGTGAGGGTGTCGAGGCGGAAGACCGAGGCGGGGGTCGTGAAGCCGCTGAAGGAGTAGAAGGTGTCGTTGTCGGCCATGACGCCGTCGAAACCGCCGGCGGTGCCGATGCCCGGCAGTTCCACGGAGGAGGCCGGCTTGCCCGCATGGTCGAAAAGGCTCACGCGGGTGCTGGCGTCGCGCAGGTAGGTGGCGACGATGCGCCCGGAGGTGAGGGAGGCGCCCTCGAGCTTGTCCTTCGACTGGGGAATGATCTCCCTCCATGCGGGAGGGCCCTTGGCGGACAGGTCGGTGGCGACAACGCGGCCGAGCGGCGCGTCGAGGTTGGTCTTGAAGTAGGCCAGCGAACCCTTGTTGCCCAGGAACGACCACTCGTTCTTGAAGTCGGGGATCAGGTCGACCAGGGGGGAGCCGGGAACCTTGAGGTCGCGGTACGAAACCCGGTACCGGTGATCGGTGCCGACATGGGTGGTGATGAACAGGTAGGCGCCATCCTCGCTGGTTTCCGCCGAGAATCCCCAATCGGGATGGTCGGGTGTGGCAAGGACCAGGGTGTCGGCATCCTGGGCCGTGCCGATGGCGTGGTGGAAGACCTTCATGTTGAGGTTGAGCGACTGGAACTGCTGGCCGTCCGCGGGCTTGTCGAAGCGCGCGTAATACAGCCCCTTGGAGTCGCGGGTCCACGACGGGGAGTTGAACTTCACCCAGCGGAGTTCGTCTTTCAGCAGGCGGGAGGTGGTGAGGTCGAGGATGCGCCAGACAGTCCAGTCGGAGCCTGCCTCGGCCACGCCGTAGGCGAGGTAGTGGCCGTCATCGGACGGGCTCCATCCCGCCAACGCCACGGTGCCATCCTTGCTCCACGAGTTCGGGTCGAGGATCACCCGGCCGGGGCCGTCGGCGGCGTCGCGGGCCATCAGCACCGCCTGGTTCTGGAGTCCGTCGTTGCGAACATACCACCAGCGGTGGCCGCGGTGGGCGGGGGGGGAAACCCGCTCATAGTTCCACAGCGTGGTGAGGCGCTGGCGAATCTTCTCGCGTGTCTTGAGCTTGCCGAGGTAGTCGAATGTGACCTTGTTCTGGGCGGTCACCCAGGCCCGCACATCCGGATTGGTCCGGACATCGTCCTCGAGCCAGCGGTACGGGTCGGCCACCTTGGTTCCGTGGTAGTCGTCCACCTGGTCGACGGTTTTGGTTGCGGGATAGGTGATCGTGTCGGCGGCCATGGGAGTTCCGGCGAGGGTAAGGAGGCCCGAAAGCGTCAGCAAGCGCGCGAATCGAAACATGAGGGTGCCCCCGATGGGTGGTTCGAGTGCCTGGGCAAAGGCCATCGTAGCCGGAACCCCGCTTCGGCCAAGCCCCCGGGAAGCTCGAGCCAGACGGCGAATGCGTGGTGAAACTTTGTGATGAAGCCAACTTTTGTGATGCGATCAACTTAGTTATGATTAAATGGGGTATTTGGGTTCGGAGGCTCTTCATGTCGCTTGAGGCGCTGGCTCAGCCCGGAAGGCGGCCCAACGGCCCGCCACCCGAGTTGGCGGCGGAAATCGAGGATCAGGCGGCCGTTCTGGATCATGCCGATCCCGAAGCGATCTTGAGCTGGGCGGCGGGCCGCTTTGGCGCCGGTCTCACCATGGCCACCGCCTTCGGCGTCGAAGGGTGCCTGATCCTTCACTTTCTCGCGAAAATCGCCCCGGGCACCCGCGTGTTCAACCTCGACACGGGCTACCAGTTCGCGCAGACCCTGCGTCTGAGGGAGCGCATCCGCGAAAAATATGGGATCGAGGTGGAAATGGTCAGGCCTTCCACAACGGTCGCCGAATACGAGACCGAACATGGCGGACCGCTCCACCGGCATCGCCCCGACCAGTGCTGCCACGACCGCAAGGTGATTCCCCTGCGCCGCGCCGTGGCGGGTTACACCGCGTGGATTTCAGGCATTCGCGCCGAGGAAACCGCCCACCGGGCTCGCGGCAAGGTGGTGCAGTGGGATGCGAAATTCGGGCTGACAAAGGTGAATCCCCTGCTCAATTGGACCCGCAAGAAGGTATGGAGCTCCGTCATCGCCTGGGGCATCCCTTACAACGAGCTTCACGACCAGGGTTACGACAGCATCGGCTGTGAACCGTGCACCGCTCCCGGCGAAGGCCGCGAGGGCCGCTGGGGCGGACAGGCCAAGAAGGAGTGTGGCCTGCATATCCAGGAACACGAGCACGGCAGCGGCATCTGACATGAAACTTTCCGCCAAGGCAGAATATGGTTGCGTGGCGCTGCTCGAGTTGGCGAGGGCGGACGGCACCGGGCAGCCCGTTCGCATCCGCAGCATCGCCGCCAGCCAGGGGATTCCCGAGAGGTTTCTCGTTCAGATTCTCCTTGTTTTGAAGTCCGCCGGCCTGGTCGAGAGCACCCGTGGAGCCTCCGGCGGTTACCGGCTTTCGCGCGAGCCGGCGGAAATCACCGTGCTGGATGTCATGGAGGCCGTGGACGGCAGGTCCGGGCCATCCCGCGCCGAGTCGGGTACGGGCGGCCATCCGGTGGGTCGGGCTCTTGTCGGCATCTGGCGCGAGGCCGAGGCCAGGGAAAGGGAGTTCCTCAGCGGCATCACGCTCCTCGATGTCCTGGCCAGGATCGAGTCGCCCGATGATTCCACCTATCAGATTTAAGCCGACGATTCAGGCCGCCGAGCGCATCCGCGAGGTGGCGCCCTCGAGTCCCCGGCTTCTGACCCACTGACGGGCCTTGGTGAATCCCTCGGGCCCGCTCACCGGAAAGTGAAGCGACCTTAACGCGACAAGGTCCCCCACCGTTTCCAGGGTGGCATGCACCGAGGAGGGCAGGATCACGGTTTCGGCGCGTTCCCCGCAAGGTTCCCAACCCAGGATCGCGATGGCCTGGCCGATTTTCCATACCGGTGCCGGCATCACCGCGGCCAGTTCGGAACCGGCGTTGTCGATGGCCCACGACCAGCAGGCCTCGTTCGACCAGTTGGCGGGAAACCGGATCCCCATGAGCGGCTCGGGATGATGCGGCGATTCGCGCAACAGCAGCCTCACGCCTGAACTGTCGGTGAGTTCCTCCTCCCGGAAGGGCGCGTAAATCGAGTCGGCGTCGAGGACCAGCCTGATGGAACCTTCTCCCCGCCGAAGTCCGGTCTTCCTGCTCATGATGTCCCGCCCTCGCGCCTTGTCAGTCGCCCAGGTCGACCCTGACGACCTCCCCTTTCAGCCGCCCAACCAGCCTCTGCACGGAAAGAAGGGGAGCCAGCGACTCCACCTTGTCCCATGAGTGGTCCGACACCTTGACGTGGCCCGCGCCGACGCCGCCTTGTCCCAGTGTTCCGTCGAGGCCGATCCACTGCCCGTCGATGAAAACTTCCGTCCACATGTGGAATCCCAGCGCGGGCCTGCCGCCCTTTTCCACATAAAGCAGGCCGACGGCGGTGCGGGCGGGCATGTTGCTGGCCCGGCACAGCGCGGCCAGCGCCAGCGCCGCGTGGCGGCAATCGCCCCGCCAGGTCGAGCAGAATTCCGATGCCGGCACCAGGGCGGCCGCGGCATCCGGCCTCAGGTTGCGGCTGACATAACGCTCGAGCCTCAGCGCCGCGGTCCAGCAGTCGTCCTCGAATCCGCCGGCCCGTTGGGCCAGTTCCCGGATCCTTGGATGATCGGTGTCGATGAACTTGCTGGTTCCCGTGAACTCGCGGGCCGCGTCCGGGGCGCCCACCACGCGCCGCGGCTTCTGGCCCTTGCGCGAAACCACTTCCATGCCGCCATCGGCGGCGGGCCTGGCCTGCTGTCGCTCGTCGTTGGCCAGGTCCAGCGGTTCACCCGTGGGTTCCTTCCACAGCAACCGCAACACCACGGCCCGGGCAAGGCGCGCGTTGGGTATCGGCCGGTCGAGGCCAACGAGGCTCGAATCACCCAAGTCCCGCATCGGCGCGACCCTGGCGCTTTCCGAAACCCCTTCGCGGGTCGACAGGTCGAGCGTGACGAGTCCCATCCCGTCGAGTTCGAACTGGCGCCTGACGATCCGTCCGGACGGGTCGATCCACCAGCGCGTCGGACTCAGGGTGGGAGCGCCCGGCTGAAGGATCCGTGGCTGCCAACTCACTTTCTGGCATGGCGCCTTGGCGCCTCCCTGGTCGATCGCTTCCTGCGAGATCGTTCCCTCAAGGCCGACCACGAGATTGACCAGAGGTTCGTGGGCCAGCACGCGATACGGCCCCTGTCCCGAAAGGGGAAGCCTTTCCCGGGAGCGAAGTCCCGTCACTTCCGGCGCCCAGGCGAGTTGGCGGCCCGGCCTGCCAAGCAGGTCATCCACCTTGAAGAGCGTCGAATCACCCTCCAGCGGCCGTCCCTGAAGATGCAGGAAAGCCTTTCCGTTGTGGACCTGCTTCAGCGAGAAACCGGTGACCTTGCCGTCTTCCGTTTCGGTGTTGGAGTATTCCTGCGTGAGGGCCACGATGGCTCCATACCGGCGAACACGGAGTTCCAGGGTTTGCCTCACCGTCCAGCCGTCGGCGGTGGCCTGTTCCTGATG
>JAGWVO010000234.1 GCA_018970845.1 Planctomycetota bacterium | reverse complement strand
AGCGTGATCTCGGCCAACTGGAAGCTGCCGTCGGGGTTGAGTCCGGGGCCGCGCTGGGGCAGGGCCTTGTCGGCGAACAGGTCGAACCTCAGGGCCGTCAGGTTTTGCTGGTGTGTTTGGAATGTCAGGCGGAAATGTTCGCCGGCGCCCGCTGCCGCCGGCCTGCCGCGCTGTCGCCGGGCCATGCCGGGGGTGATGTTGCCGTCATGGGCGATGACGCCCCCGGCCGCGGACTTGAGAAACGAGCGCTCCGCATCGTGGGCGACCGGTTCGAGCCATTGCCACCGCGGGGCGGAAGGAAGCTTGGCCAATTCCGCCTTGGCCCAGGCGGAAAACCGGCCGGGCAGTTGGGTAGAGACGAATCCCTCAAGCGCCGTCCTCGGCGCCTCCCCTTGGATCTTGTGCGTTTCGAGGGCCCGCGCTGTGGCCTCGGGGTCGATGTCCATGTTCTTGGTGCCTTGCACCGTGCGCGCCAGGGCCGAGGCGAGGCCGTAATAGTCCTTGTGCGGGATCGGGTCGTACTTGTGCTCGTGGCAGCGCACGCAACCGATGGTGAGCCCCAGCATCGAGCCGCCGATGGTCATGAGCATGTCGTCAAGCTGGTCGTAACGAATTCGTTCAACCGTCTTGGCCGTGATCTGCCCGGGGAAGGGACCGGCGACAAGGAAGCCGGTGGCGGCGGCACCATCGATCGATTCGGGCTTGAGAAGGTCGCCCGCCAACTGCAGGCGGATGAACTCGTCGTAGGGCATGTCGGCGTTGAGCGCCTTGATGACCCAGTCGCGGTAGTGATAGGCCCCCGGACGGAAGCCGTCGAACTCGTATCCGCCGCTCTCGGCGTAGCGGGCGGTGTCGAGCCAATGGCGGGCCCAACGCTCGCCATGGGCCGACTGGGAAAGCAGGTCGTTGATCACTTTCTCGAAGGCTCCGGACGAAGAGTCGCCGAGGAAGGACTCCAGTTGCGCCGGTGTGGGAGGCAGGCCGATGAGGTCGAAGTAGGCTCGCCGGAGCAGTTTCTCCTTCGCCGCCCGTGGCGCCGGCTTGATGCCCTTGGCTTGCTGGGCCGCGCGGATGTACCCGTCCACGGGGTTGCCCGTGGCGGGAACCTTGGAAACCGCGAGGGGGCGGAAGGCCCACCAGTTGCGGCCATCCTCGATGCTGATGGAACGCTGCTTGGAGGCCAGCGCCGCCTCACCGGTGCGGGGATCGGGCGCGCCCATGTCGATCCACTTCGCGAAGTCGGCGATCAGGTCGTCCGGAAGTTTGCCGCTCGGGGGCATTTCCAACCCCTCATGCCTGAGCGACTTCAGCAGGAGGCTTTCCTTCGATTTTCCCTTCACGATCACCGGGCCTGATTCACCCCCCGCGGCAACGCCCGCCGCCGAGTCGAGGTACAGGCCGCCCTTGAGCTTTTTGGCGTCGCGGGCCTGCGCGGAATGGCAGGCATAGCAGTGCTTCACCAGCGCGGGCCGGATCTTCTCCTCGAAAAGCTTGAGCCCCTCAGGTTCGGCGCGGGCCGGGGCGGCCAACGCGGCCAGCATGGCGATGATCGCGGAAGTGAACGGTTTCATGCTGTTCCTCGGCAAGGCATCAGCTCGGTTTGGAGGTCAGGCGCCGGGGATTCCGGCACATGCTGGCAGGTTCATTCACCCAATCCTACCGGGAAATCAACCGGCGCAACAACGGCGCGCGCTCGATTCCCGCCCCCAGCGCCCCGATGAGCGCCGTCAGATCCGTCCACCCGTCAATTTCCCACCGGCGGCCTTGGGGTGGGGATGGCAAAAAAGCCCCGCTCGGCCCGATTTCACCGATTCACGCGATCGGGCCACGGACACGCCCTCGCACCATGGAACCGAGGCGATGTCAAGGCTCCGAGGTGCGGTAAAGGAACGAATCGGAGGAAAGCAACGAGGCAACAAGGGCCTTGAGGCTGCCCTTGTGCCTCACATATTCCGAATGGGCCTGTCGCAGCGTCCTGGCATCCCGGAGCGTCTCGTTGCGGCCCAGGAAAAACCGGAAAGCGTATCGCACGAACATTTCCTCGGCGCGCCTGGATGCCGCGAGCCGCTCGATCAGCTCGACGGCGTCCTTGACGGGTCCGTCAAGGGAAGGCTCGCCGCTATCAACCACCGCCCCGGACGAATCAACGGGCCGGTTCAATTCCTGGAGACGATGGCGGCCGAAATGGTCGTAGGTCTCGAAGGGCATTCCCAACTGGTTCATCTGGTAATGGCACTTCCAGCAATAGGCATCCTTGGAAACCATGCTGAAGCGGTCGCGCAGGGTGCGCTTCGGGTCATCGGGAACCACGGCGCAGACCGTCACCGGGATATCTGGGACCTTGCCGCCCAGGAGGTGCTCGAGGATCCATTTTCCCCTGCGCACGGGGTCGTTGTCGAAATTCCCGGAGTGGGACACAAGCCAGGCGGGTTGGGTGAGGATGCCGCACCGGGAAGCCGGATCGAGCGACACCAGTCCGTCCTGCTTGAAGTCGGGCGGGAGGTTGTAAATGGCGTAATCGGATTCATGCCGGCCATAGATCACGCGGTTGGCGACATAAGCGTCGCGCGTGGTCAAAAGGCGCCGAAGGACATCGCGGTCATCCGCGACGACCCTGGCGATCAATCGCGAGGTCTCGTTCACGAGTTCATTCGGCCTGTAGGAACTGCTCAGGGGAATCGGCGTTTCCTTGAACACCCCTGTCGCCTTGCGGTAGTCGAAATATTCGTCGAGGAACTGGAGCAGACGCGCGTTGGGCGCGCCGGGCTTTTCCGTTTCGAGAAGGCCGAGGACTACCTTGGAGACCTCATCGGGAGAATCGAGGCCGACCTTGTCATCCGCCAGCAGCGCCAGCAGTTGCGGCGGGCGCCTGTCGCCGAACAGCGACAGTTGGATCGCCGCGAGGGAAGCCTGGCGGGAAAGCCGCCGGCGATCATCCTTGTCGGCGTTTCCGGCGCCAAGTTCGATGCGGTAGTACGCCTCGGGAAGGAGAAACGGGTACACAAGCGCCGAGCGAAGAGCCCGCTCACGGCCATGGGCGCCAACGACCTTGGCATACAAGGCGCGCACCCGCTCGAGATCCTTGGGGGAAGGGGGGCGCCCGAGGGCCTTCTCAAACGCCTGCTTGAGCGCTCCCTCGAGCGCGGCGGGCGCGAGGTCGGTTTTTTGATTGAGAAGGCCGGCATACTGTCCCTTCACCCAGCTTTCGACAAGCCCCTGGGCGTTGGAGAGAACCACCTCGGCGGCCGACTCATCCACCTCGTAGAGGCTTGAATAGTCGGAGACCTGCTGTCCCGGAAGGAGTGAGAACGGCTGGATGCCGTTGGGAACCCGGCTCTGATAGACATCGGGGCGGATTCGCCAGGCGCGCGCGATCGTCGCCGGAGCCGGATGGGCGGGGCCGCGGAAAAGAGGGTCATGGGGCACATAGTTGCCGTAATTCGGCAGGGAAAGCTTGTCGCGGACATGATGGCCCGCCTTGGCCATCGACCCGGCGATCCACGCGACCACGGCGGTTCTCTCGGCAACGGCAGGCTGCTTGCGCTGGCCCGGAGGCATCAGCCCGAGTTGCAACTGTTCATGGATGCTGCCCCAGGTGTCGGGAGTGGCGTCGGCAAAGCGCGCGACCCCCTCGAGCACGAAGCCGCCCTTCTTGGTTTCCCGGGAATGGCATCCGCCGCAATGCTGGGCAAGCCAGGGACCGATTTCCGGCGGTGCCGCCGCCATGGCGGCACCCCATGCCACCGGCAGGAGGAAGAGTGCTGAAAAAGACTTCAGGGCCCTGGCGATCATGGGATTCATGGCCTCGCCTCTCCGTTGGCCGCCGCGGGCGTCTCGTGAAGGACGGAAACTCGGAACTTGCCGATCGTCGCAGGGGCCTGGCCTGGAACCTCCGCGTGCCTGATCCCGATGGACAGCGACTTGACGGATCCGGAGCTGGCCGCCGCGGGGCGCCAGAGCGCGCCATCATGGCCCGTCCGGGAACGCGGCGCGATGGTGAGGACCAGCTCATGGTTCTTCCCATCACCGGCGGCGCCCCAGGCTGTTTCCGGATCGCCATCGGCCAGGTTGCGGATGGATGCCAGCTGAGCCGCGGGAAAATCGGCTTGGGCGTCAAGCACCTCGACGGGCGCCGCGGCGCCGCCTCGAGACACGCCGAGCGAAATCTCCGCGACGGAAAACGAACCTGAATTCACCTGCCTTCCCGGGCCTCCGCGGGGCAGCGAGGGGTCGGCGAGCAATTCGATCCTCAGGGCGATCGGCTCGATGCCGGCGGGCACCGGACAGTTGATTGAGTAGGTCTCACCCGCGACCGGCTTGCCTGTCGCGAGGAGGGTGCCGTCGGGTTCCCGCCGGGTTTCGGTCCCCGATGTCGTGGAAAACGACGAGGCCGCGAGCGTGGTCCACCGGTTGGGCGGGACATCGGCAATGGAATCCAGCCTGCGCAGCACCAGGCGGACGCCGACGATGTTGTCGGTCACGCTGCTCCAACCCCGAAAGGCCGACCGGCACGAACCATGCACGCTGGCCCAACTGCCGCCCTTGCTGACGCTGCCCAGCGCGTATTTCTGGTTTTCAGGACGGGCGGACCAGGCGGCGCGTGCCTGCGGGGGCACAACCGGCGCCAGTCGCCTGGCGTCGTAAATCGTGCTCGTCGCCTCCGAAATGTTGCCGTGCATGTCGCACAGGCCCCAGGCATTCGGCAAGTAGGTGCCGACTTTGGCGATGGACGGGGAGGAATCGTTCCAGGTGGCGTGGGCATAGGAAAAAAGGCCAGTTTGGCGATCTCCAAAATATACGGGGCTTTCCATCCTGGACTTGTGCGTGCGCGCGTGCTCGCCGAAGCCATCGCCGTTGCGGAGCGATTGGTCGGCGAAGTTGCCATGGCGGGCGAGGTCGGCCGGGTTGGCTCCGAAACTGTAGGCGGTCGTGGTTCCGGCCCTGGCCGCGTATTCCCACTCGGCCTCCGTCGGCAGGCCATACTCCCAACCGGCGGGAGCCTTGGCGTTGGCCGTGGCGATGATCTTCGCGACATGATCCATCCGGATCAGGTTCAGCGGGTGGAGCTTGTGGTCTCCCGTCGAAAGGTAGGCCCCTCCCCCCAGAAACACGCTTTCGCGGTAGCTCAATTCGTGCTTGGCCATCCAGAAGCCGCTGGCGAAGGAAACATCGGCCTGGGTCTCGTCGGGCTGCCTTCCCGGTTCACCGGCCGGGCTTCCAATGACAAACCTGCCGGGCGGACACCAGCAGAACACCATTCCGCTCGCGTCAACCCATTCCTCGCCGGGAACGCGGCCGGCGATCAGGTTGGCCGGTGGAGACGCGGCCCTCGAGGCTGGTGAAGCCAGCCGGCGCAGTTCGCCCTCGGCCAGTGTCGAGGCCATGTCGGTCGAAAGGCCGGAAATCACCTGGTCGAGCGACTTGGGGCCGTTGAGGCCATCGACAAGCCGCCTCGCCAGGGGAGAAAGGGCGGGGGTATCCGAGACGGTGTCCCCGTCATTTCCCGGCCTGAAAAGGAGGAGCGTTTCGGGCGGAGGATCGGCATTCGGCGCCCCGGGCGCCGACTTGTGGGGTTCGGCGCGCGGCGCGTCGATGATCATCAAATTGATCCGGCTGCCGCTTTGGATTCCCTGGAAACCATTGCCATAAGGGGCGAATGAGGGAACAACCACCGGCCTGAGGAAAACCGATACTGGCTGCAGGTTGCCGTCGAGCGCCAGCAACGCGGTCTGGTTGCGGGCATCCTTCATGGCGGGATTGACCGGCGCGGGGGCCACCTTGCCCGAGTAATACACAAGCGCCGTTGCCCCCGTGGGCACGCCCTGGGCGAACGATTTCACGGCCTCGTCGAGGTCCTTGATTGTCGCGAGGTTTTCGGCCTTGGTGACCTTGAAGCCCCGCGAGGCAAGAGCATCCGCGACGGTGGAGGCGCTGAGGGAACCCGCCTTCAGCGGACCGGACTTGTAATTCGATTGCCCGATCACCAGGGCGTGCCGGAACTCCGCTGAAACCATAGGAGCCCGGCACACCAGC
>JAGWVO010000233.1 GCA_018970845.1 Planctomycetota bacterium | reverse complement strand
CAGGTCGCCATCACGCCGACGGACAGCGCGGGGCCAAAAGGCAGGGCCTGCGTGCCCCGGATCGCCAGGTAGCCTACGCCCAAGACCAATCCGGGAATTATCGAGGCGAAAAAGCCGACCACAACGACTTGCCATCCCGTGAACGCTCCCGCCATGAGGAGCAGGTCGCTGTCTCCCAGGCCGAGGCTTTCCCGTCCCCGGCCCAAGCCGTAAACGGCGCGTATGGCTCGGCAAATGACAGACCCGGCGATGGCGCCGGCGAGGCCGGAAGCCAGCCCGTAAACGGCCGTGCCCGGAACCAGCCACGCCGGGAGGGGCCAACCCAGCGGCCAGGGTTGGAGCCCGGGAAATCCCAAGGCCGGTTCGGCCCAGAAACCCGCGGGAACCTGCCGCCCGGCGCGGTAAATCGCCGGGTGTTCGGCCTGGTGCGCCACCTCGGCGGCTTTCACCTCGGCAAGCCGCGCGGGATAAGGCCACGGCAGGGCCATGCTGAAGGCCAGCCCGGCGGCGAGCCCCGTCATCGTGATTTCCAAGGGGATTTCCTGATGTTCAAGATCGCAAATGCTGGCGGTGAGCAGGAACGAGAACAGCACGGCCTCGCCCAGCCAGATCGCCCAGGCCTCAACGGGAACCACGCCAAGGCGCAGGGAATGGCCATGCTCGCGCCACCAACCCGCGCCACGGACATCGGCCACCACCTCCAGCAGGAACAAGCCGGTGAAGCCAAGTCCGGCGACCAGTTCGACAATCAGGTAACGGATGGAAAAACGGGCGCCGCACCAATGGCAGCGTCCCCGCAGGCGCAGGTAACCGACAATCGGGAGGTTGGCATGCCAGGGAAGGCTTCTCAGGCACGATCCGCAACGCGACGACGGCCACAGGATCGACTTCTCGTAAGGCAACCGCACCGACGCGACATTGAGGAAACTGCCGGCCGAAAGGCCCAGCGCCAAAGTCCCGAGAATCCAGGCCGCCCAGGCGATCGTGGTGATCATGGCGACGGCCGCATCGGCAACCTCGAGGTGATCGCCGTCACCACCGAGGCGACATCAAGGCTTCCGGTATCGATTTCCTGACGGCAACAGGAGCGGTAGAGAGGCAACCGGGCCAACAGTACTCGGCGGGTTTCCTCGCGGGCCGCCTCCTCACGGTTGTCCGGGGCGTCCGCGAAAAGGGGCGGGCGCTGGTCGGCCGTGCAAGGGTCGGCGAGAAACCGGGCCACGAGCGTCTCGATGGGGGCGGAAAGGAAAACCGTGTGGACGGTGGCCAGGAGAAGGCGGTTGGTCCGGCGGGTGACGATGCCGCCGCCGCAGGAAACCACGCCGCCGCGGGCAAGCGCCTCGCGAAGGGCCTGCTCCTCCCGCTCGCGAAACACGGCCTCGCCGTCCTTGGCGAATTGCTCGCGGATCGGGCCGTGAAGGGCGCTGACCATGGCATCGGTGTCGGCCATGGCGAGGCCCGTCGCCGATGACAAGGCCCGGGCGACGGTGGTCTTGCCGCTGGCCCGGGGGCCGATGATGGCGATGGTGACGGGCATCGGAAGGCTCAACGCGGCGCCTGGGCCTGCGGCCGTGACACGCGCGAGGCGAGGGCGTTTCGGGCCACCTGCCTCATCAGGTCGGCGGGCGCCGTTTCACCCGTGAAAAGCTTGAACTGCGCCGCGGCCTGGGAGATGAACATGTCGAGGCCCGTCACGGCGACCGCCCCGCGCTCGCGCGCCATCACCACCAGCGCCGTGCTCTCCGGATTGTAGATCGTGTCCATCACCACCATCGGCGATGCGATGAACGAGGCGTCCAGCGGCGACTCCCCGGCATGGGGGTGCATTCCCACGGGCGTGCAGTTCACGACCACATCCACCGGTTCGGCATGCCGGGCGTTCCAGTCGACCACCTCGCACGGTATGGAAGAGGCGATGGCCTCGGCCCGCTCCCGGGTGCGGCCCGTCAGGCGCACCCGCGCCCCCCGGGACGAAAGGCCGTGCACCACCGACCGGGCGACACCGCCGGCGCCCAGCACCAGCACCCGCTTGTCCTTGAGTGTCCATCCCGCAGGATGGTTCTTGAGACCGCCCATGACGCTGTCGAGCACCGCGTCGTAGTCGGTGTTGTGGGCCTCGATCACGCCGTCGCCATGAAACAGCAGGGTGTTGGCCGAACCGGTCGCCTCAACCTCGGCCGATCGGCGGGTCGCGAGCCGGCAAGCCTCCTCCTTGTGGGGGATGGTGACCGACAGTCCGCGTATGCCCAAAAAGCCGTGCGAGGAAACAAACTCGCCCAGCATTCCCTTGGGGACGGTGAACGGGACATAAAGGTCGTTGTTTCCCAGCTTGCGAAGCGCGTTGTTGTGGATCATCGGGCTGAGGCTGTGCCCCAGGGGATCGCCCACCACCCCGAAAAGCCGGGTTGAGGCATTGACCCGGCGGACACCGAAGTTCAATTGCAACTGGGCGATCGTCAACATTCCGGGGGCCACGGCGGTTTCAGCCGATACGGCCGCGTAAGTGAACGGGGCGCCCAGCTTGAGTTGGACAACCCGTCCGGCCTGCCCGACTTCCCCCATGCCGAACGCCACGGTTGGCTTGGGGGAACCGGCAAGCAGACCCAGGACACGGGCGGACTCCGCGGGAGTCCGGGTCAGGCAAGCCACCTTGATCGTCTCGGCATCGGCGGAAGCCATCGCCTGGTATCGAGCCTCGAGGTCGGCGGGCACTCCATGGCAATCATGGAACGAGACGATCCGTTTTTCGGCGCCCAGGCGTGGAAACGAACCGATAGCGTCGGATTCGATGTCGACCCAGGAGAACCCCGAAGCAATGGCCCGGCGCAAAAGGTCAAGCCGGGATGACTCATCAGCCTCCCAAGCCCCACCATCGGACTTGCGGCGGACGGTGGCCAATAGGGGAACCGTGGACGCCTTGGTGAACACGCCGGGATCCGCCAGATCCCGCAGCAGGTCGAAGCGAATTTCCACAAGGCTCACCTTGCGTTTGCAACATTCCGACAAGTCGGCAAGGGCTTCGGCAACCGACGGCCTGGCGACAACCGCGCAGATGGGGTCGGGTCGCGGCGGTTCGGATAATGACGGCGGAAGCGCCCGAAACGACATGGGCCGACGATCCCTGAAGAAATCGTGAATTCCAATTTATTTGTAGGAACTGGTCATTCACTCGATAAGGGATCGGATCGGCAAGCGCCGTTTCTCGGCTTTTCCGGCATGGCGGGATGCTATGATTTGTCATTCAGATGATTCCCCGCCAGCGGGGAAGTCGGAGACCACCATGGGATTCCAGGATCGCGACTACCAGCGGGAATCGCTCCGCGACGACGCGATGCCCACGGAACATCTTGTTTCCAAGGCATTCATGGCCATTTGCGGCATCATGTTTTTCCTTGAACTGGTGAGCCCCGACCGCAACGCCATGATCGACAACCTGAGCCTGAGCACCCATGCCATCGGCCAGGGAAGGCTGTGGACGCTGGTCACGCACGCCTTTTTGCACGACCCCTCCACCCCCATGCACATCGTTTTCAACCTTTTGGCATTTTGGTGGTTCGCGACCGACCTGGAAGACCGGCTCGGGCGGGTCAGGTTCCTCATTTTCTTGGGCGTGGGCATCGTTGTGCCGGCGCTTGCCTACCTGGCGACCCGGGCCCTTGGCATGCTGCCGGAAGGCCGCGGCGTGATTGGCGCCTCCGGTTGCGTCAATGCCGTCCTGGCCATGGCGATCCTGCGGGCGCCCTTCCAGCAGTTGATGCTGTTCGGGGTGTTGCCTCTGCAGGCGTGGGTTTTTCTGGCGGTGAGCCTCGCCCTCGATGCCTTGAACCTGCGCCGGCCCGACAGCCTCGTGGCCTCGGACATGCACCTGGCGGGCGCCGCGGCGGGCGCCGCGATGTTTTTCATGCCTTTCCCCGGCGCCATCCCTTCCCTTTGGTCACGCAGGGCCCGGCCGGCCAGGCGGCCAAGGAAGGGAATTACTCCGAGCCTGACCCTTTACCGGGGTGAGGAAACCGTTCAGCCTTCGAGGCCCGAAACGGCCCGGACCGGGATTTCTTCGTCATCCGGGTCATTGCCTTCCGACATCGACTCCCTTCTGGAGAAGATCTCCAAGGAAGGCATGGCCAGCCTGACGGAGGCCGAGCGCCAACAACTGCTCCAAGCCAGTGAAAGGCTTCGTGGACGGAAATCGTGAGGACCATTGGCCATGCCGCTCATGGAATACACCTGCGAGGCGTGCTCGACCGACTTTGAGACGCTTGTGATGGGCGCCGAAAAGCCCGTTTGCCCCAAATGCCGCTCCGCCAGACTCAACCGGCGCTGGAGCCTGCCCGCCAGGCCGTCCAAGTCGGCGTCGGGACCATCCGCGGATTGCCCGACGGAGGGCCCCCCATGCAACCCCCACTGCTGCCGCTTGCCACAGGGCTGAACGGCACGATATGCTAATGCCATGGCGATCCGCCACCCTCCCGGCTGCGCCCACAACTTGACGCTCGTGTTCACACCACCGATTCCGGGAGTATCGGAGTGCCACAAGCAACGCCCGCGCGGCTGCCGGCCGTCTCGATGGACAACGACCACGACCTGCTGCTCACCCTCGAGGATGTAAGCCAGCTCGTCTCCCATTCGCACAACCGGCAGGAAACATTCCAGAACATCTGCGAGTTGATGCAGAGGCGCTTCCGCACCGCCGTATGCTCGATTTACATCGCCCACCCCCAGCGCGAGGAACTGGTGCTCGCGGCCACGGTCGGCCTGAATCCCGAGGGGATCGGCCGGGTTCGCATGAGCTTCTCGGAAGGCCTCACGGGCCTCGTGGCCCAGACGATGGCGCCCGTGGTCGAGACGGACGCACCCCGCCATCCGCGATTCAAGTATTTCAAGGAGACCGGCGAGGATCCGTTCCGGACTTTCGTGGGAGTGCCTCTCCTCGAGGCGGGCACGCTGCGCGGCGTGCTGGTCGTGCAGACGGTGGAGCGCCGCGACTTCGGACTCAATGATGTCAGGATGCTCAAGACGGTCGCGGCCCAGCTTTCATCGCTGGTGCAGGACGCCTGGTGGCTCGACCAGGTGGGCAGCGCGGCGCACGACACGGCGCCGGCCCGGGAGGCGACAGCCTGGCAGGCCAAGGCGCTGAGCCCCGGAACGGGAATCGGGCGCGCCTATGTGATCGACGGGTTCGACGAGTATCGCAAGGCCCTGGGGATGAAGTCGGAGAGTCCCGAGCGGGAGATGGCGCGGCTCGACAACGCCATCGCCGGGGCCCGCGAGGAACTGGTCAGCCAGGAGCGCGCCATCGCCGAGCTTCTGGGCGAGGACCACGGCGCCATCCTGCAGGCGCAGCGGATGATCCTGCAGGACAACGGGGTGGTGGGCGACCTGCGGGCGCGCGTGAAATCGGGCCTGTCGGCCGAGGCGTCGGTCCTCGACACGCTCGACCAGTATGTCGCGGCGTTCCAAAAGGTGTCAGCGCCCCTGATGCAGGAACGCATTTTCGACATCAAGGATGTGTTCATTCGCACTCTCTGGAGGCTGCAGGGCGGCCGCAGCGGCCCCACCGACTCGAGGAGCCCGCTGGTGCTGGTGCTGAGGGAGGCCTCGGTCCTGGAACTCTTCGCCGTCGACCGCAAGCGCCTGGCGGGCGTGGTGGTGGAGCATGGCGGCCCGCAGTGCCACGCGGCGATACTGGCGCGTTCGCTCGGATTGCCGATGGTGGGGCAGGTCGCCGACTTCGCGTCGCTGGCGACCCCGGGCCGATGGCTTCGGGTCGACGGCACAGCGGGGAAAGTGGAGGCGGCCAGCCCGCTGGCCGCCGACTCGGAGTCGTTCTTCGCCGAACCGGCCGAGGCCGTCCCGGCGGGCGCCCCCGCCGGGGCCCCCGCCGGCCCCGCCGTGGAGGCGACCGTCAACCTGTTCTTCGAGGCGGCGCAGGCCTGGGAGGAGGGCGCGCGCGCCATCGGGCTTTTCCGCAGCGAGTTCCTTTTCCTGGCGCGCCGCACCGTGCCCACCGAGGATGAGCAGGAGCGCATTTATCGAAAGCTGATC
>JAGWVO010000232.1 GCA_018970845.1 Planctomycetota bacterium | reverse complement strand
GTGAGTTGGCCGCAAGCTGGGGGCAGTTGGCCTGGCTCCAGGTGGGAAGCGACTGGGTTCCCCGGCTGTTTTTCACAGGACTTTGAAAGCGGAACCACCCCCTCCCAAGGGCGCAACCTGTTCACTACAATCATGTTCACAGCGGCATCCTCGGCCCGGCGACCCGGCGGGAAACACTCGAACACCATTGCGATCGGGGTTACATGATGAGCGAACCGGAGTATCGTCCTGGCCTTGCCGATGTTCCCGTGGCCGAATCGGCGATCAGCTTCATCGATGGCAAGCGCGCGAGGCTCGAATACCGCGGCATCGCCGTTGAAACCCTTGCCCGGGAAAGCACCTTCGAGGAGACATCCTGGCTCCTCCTCAAGGGCGGCCTGCCGACGCAGAGGGAACTCGCCCTGTTCGACCGCGACCTGAAACAGAACCGCGGCCTGAAATACCGGCAGATCGACATCCTGAAATGCCTGCCCCCCGCGGGGCACCCGATGGAGGCCCTGCAGGCCTCCATCGCCGCTTTGGGGATGTTCCATCCCGCCCGTGAGGAATCATGGGAATCGGTCATCCATCTCGTCGCCAAGACAACCACCCTGGTCGCCGCCTTTCACCGGATCAGGCATGGCGAGGAGCCGGTCGCTCCCCGGGAAGACCTCGGCCACGCGGCCAACTTCTATTTCATGCTCACCGGGAAGGATCCATCGGCCGCCGTCGCGCGCGTCCTGGATGCCTGCCTCATCCTCCATGCCGAGCACCAGATGAACGCCAGCACCTTCGCGGCGCGCGTGGTGGGCTCGACGATGGCCAACCCCTATTCCGTGATCTCGGCGGCGGTCGGAGCCCTCTCGGGCCCGCTGCATGGCGGCGCCAACGAGGAAGTGCTCCAGATGCTCGACGAGATCGGCGAGGCCTCCAAGGCCAAGGCCTGGCTCGACGACGCCGTCGCCACCAAGAAAAAAATCATGGGATTCGGGCACCGCGTCTACAAGGTGAAAGACCCGCGCGCCACGGTCCTGCAGGAACTCGCCGAGCACGCCTTCGCCGAGACCGGCCGACCGGCCAGCTACGAGACAGCCCTTGAGCTCGAGAAGGCGGCCGACGCCAAGCTAGGCCCCAAGGGCATTTATCCGAATGTCGATTTCTTCTCCGGCATTGTTTACTCGAGCCTTGGCATCCCTCGCGATCTCTTCACCCCCATGTTCGCCATGGCGCGCGTCGCCGGCTGGCTCTCGCACTGGCTCGAGCAGATGCGGAACAACCGCATCTTCCGCCCCGAGCAGGTGTTCACGGGCATCCGCGACCAGGTCTACATTCCCTTGGAAAAACGCCCCTGACCGCAGGGGCCCATCGTCTTCAGGAACGGGTTCTCCCCCATGCTCGATGCCGCATTCGTCCGCGAAAACCTTGAGGCGGTCGCCTCCAATTGCGCCAACCGCCAGGTGAAGGCCAGGCCCGATCGCGTGGTCGAGCTCGACGACCGCAGGCGCGCGGTGATCCACGAGGCCCAGCTTGTCCAGCAGCGGCAAAACGAGATCTCGAAGCTGATCCCGGCGGAAAAGGATGCCGCGAAAAAGCAGGCGCTGCTGGCCGAAGGCAAGTCGTTGCGCGAGCAGGCCGGTTCGCTCGAGCAAAGGCAGAAGGAAGCGGAGGCGGCCCTCAAGGCGGCCCTCTGCGAACTGCCAAACATGACCCACCCCGACGCCCCCGTCGGCGCCGACCCGTCGTGCAACCGAGTGGTGCGATCCTGGGGTGGGAAGCCTTCGTTCAGCTTCAAGCCGAAGGACCATGTCGCCATCGTCGAGTCGCTGGAATTGGCCGACTTCGAGGCCGGGGCCTCGGTGGCCGGGCAGAAGTTCTACTTCCTCAAGAACGAGGGCGCGCTGCTCGAGTTGGCGCTGGTGCAGTTCGCGATGTCGAAGCTTGTGCGCGAGGGCTTCACTCCCGTCGTCACCCCCGATGTCGCCCGGGTCGAGGTCCTTGAGGGGATCGGCTTCCAGCCAAGGGATCCCAATCCGGATGTGAGGCAGGTGTATTCGATCGCCGACACCGACCTGTGCCTCGTGGCCACCGCCGAGATCACCCTGGGCGGCATGCACCGCGACCAGATCCTTGACGCGGCGAACCTGCCCCTGCTTTACGCCGGGCTTTCCCATTGCTTCCGCACGGAAGCCGGCGCCCCCGGCCGCGACACGCGCGGGTTGTACCGGGTTCACCAGTTCACCAAGGTGGAGATGTTCGCGTTCTGCACCCCCGAGCAAAGCGAGGAAATCCACCTTCGCATCCTCAGGATCGAGGAGGAGATCTTCCAGGCCCTCGGCTTGCCCTATCATGTGATAGACACCTGCACCGGCGACTTGGGCGGCCCGGCGTACCGCAAGTACGATCTCGAGGCCTGGATGCCCGGCCGCGGCCAGGGTGGCGAGTTCGGGGAAGTCACCAGCACGAGCAACTGCACCGACTTCCAGTCGAGGCGGCTCAATGTGCGCTACAAGTCGGCGGGCCAGAAAGGCACGCGCTTCGCGCACACGCTCAACGGCACGGCCGTGGCCTGCACCAGGGCGCTTGTGGCCATCCTCGAGAACTACCAGCAGGAGGACGGATCGGTCGTGGTGCCCGAGGTGCTGCGGCCGATGGTGGGCAAGGACAGGATCGTGGCGCGACGCCGATAACCCCGGCCGCGCCCCGCGGGGTGCCCGGAAACCATGGCCGACGCCGAGGAAATTCCAGTCGAGCAGCACGAGGACGAGGCGCCCGATCCCGGATCACCGGGGGCCAAGGCCCGAGCCTTTCCAACCTCGCCGGGCGTTTACCTGATGAAGGACGCGCAAGGCCGCGTCATTTATGTCGGCAAGGCCAAGAACCTCCGCAACCGCGCCGGCAGCTATTTCCTCAAGGCCGCGCTCGAGGATCCACGCACCGCCGACATGGTGCCCCTGATCGCCGACATCGACCACATCCCCGTCGAGACCGAGGTTGACGCCCTGCTCACCGAGGCCCGGTTGATCAAGGACATCCAGCCCCGGTTCAATGTCGAACTCAAGGATGGCAAGACCTTTCCCTACCTGCAGATCAGGGTCAGGGAGGAGTTTCCCCGCGTGGAATTCACCCGCTCCCCCAGGCGCAAGGGCGTGCGCCTGTACGGGCCGTTCACCTCGGCTGGCAGCCTGCGCGTCGCGATCCGGGCATTGCAGCGGGTGTTCCAGTTCCGCACCTGCAAGCTTCCCATCCGCTCGACGGACCAGCGGTGGCGCTGGTTCCGTCCCTGCATCCTGCACAGCATCAGGCAGTGCACGGCGCCGTGCAACCTGCGGGTCAGCCGCGAGGATTACCGCCGCCAGGTCAAGAGGCTCATCCTGGTCCTCGAGGGGCGCAAGGACAGGCTCCTGCGCCGCATGGAACGCGACATGGCGCGCGCCAGCAAGGCGATGGAGTTCGAGAAGGCGGCCCGGCTTCGCGACGACATCCGGGCGCTGGCCAGCCTCGGCCGAAGGGGTGAGGTCGAACGCGACATCCAGCCCGAGGTGTTCCCGATCGACCCGCGCAAGGGACTCCGGGGGCTGCGCAAGATCCTCGCCATGGACAAGATGCCGCGGGTGGTCGAGGGCATCGACATCGCCCACCTTGGCGGCACGGACACCGTCGCGAGCCTGGTCTGCTTCATCGACGGGCTGCCCTTCAAGCCCGGCTACAGGCGGTTCAGGATCCGCACCGTGGCGGGGGTGGACGACTACGCCAGCATCCGGGAGGTCGTCGGGAGGCGTTTCACCCGCGAGGAACGCGACGACCGCGAGGAGGTGTTCCCCGACATCCTTTTGATCGACGGTGGCAAGGGGCAGTTGGGCGCGGCGCGCGAGGCTCTCGACCTCGTCGGCCGCCAGCCGGCCAGGCTGATCTCCCTGGCCAAGCAGAACGAGGAAATATTCACCGTCGGGCAAGCCGATCCGATCGTGCTTTCAAGGCACAGCGAGGCCCTCAGGCTGCTTCAGGCCGTCAGGGACGAGGCCCACCGGTTCGCCCGCCACTATCATCACCATCTGAGGCGCAAGCGCATCGAGGACGACGGGCCGTCGGCCTGATGGCTCGCCTTCCACGGGCACCGTCGACATGCGAATCCTCCTGACCAACGACGATGGAATCCACGCCCCCGGCCTGCGCGCCCTGCGCCGGGAGCTCCTCACCCTCGGGGAAGTGTTGGTGGTGGCTCCCGCCAGCGAGCAAAGCGCGGCGGGCCATTCCGTCACCATTTTCAGCCCCGTGCTGGTGCAGGAGGTGGCGGACGAGAACAACGCCCCCCTGGGATGGGCCGTGGAGGGGCGCCCCGCCGACTGCGTCAAGCTGGCGCTCAGGATGCTGCTCCCCTGGCAGCCCGACCTGATCGTCAGCGGCCTCAACGCCGGTTCCAACGCCGGCATCAATGTCCTGTACTCGGGCACCGTGGGGGCGGCGATCGAGGGCAGCTTCTTCAAGCGGACCAGCATCGCCTGCTCGCTGGAAATGCCACCCTCGGGCCGGCCCGACTTCGTGGAGGGCGCCCGCCACGCGCGCGCCGTGGTCGGCCGCATCGTGGAGCAATGCACCGAGGAAGGCAGCCTCTTCAACATCAACATACCCGACCTTTCAAGAGGTGAACCCAAGGGGGTCGCCGTCCTACCCCAGAACACCGCCAGCTACACCGAGTGGTACGACAAGCGCACCGACCCCCGGGGCCGCGTCTACTTCTGGATCGGGCCCGACTTCACCTGCCACAGCCCGGTTCCCGACACGGATGTCACCGGCCTCGCCGAACGCCTGATCACGGTCACCCCGCTCCAGTTCAACATGACCCGGACGGACCAGTTGGCCGTGATGAAGGGCTGGAACTGGTGATGTCCGCGTGGCCTCAGCCAGTTTTGATTTGTTCTTTCCCTTTCCCTGACCGGAGTTGCCGCCATGAATGCCGTTTCCCTGCTTTCCTCGCTCCTGGCCTCCTCGCGCGACGCCACGCTCGGTTACCTGGCCGATTTTTCCGACGCCGAGCTTCTCAAGCGCCCCGTGGCGGGCGCCAACCACGCCGCCTGGCAGGTCGGGCACCTGATCCTGTCCGAACGGTTCATCTGCGGTGAGATTCCGGGCTTCTCGTATCCCGAGTTGCCCGCCGGGTTCGCCGAGGCCCATGGCAAGGACCGCGCCACCTCGTCCGACACCTCAGGTTGGCGCACGCGCGCCGAATACGAGGCGCTGTTCAAGGCCACCCGCGAGGCCACGCTGGCCGGCCTGTCGAGGCTCAACGACGCCGCGCTCGACAAGCCGACCGAAAACCGGCTCAAGGGCAAGGCGCCCGCGCACGGAAACCTCCTCGCCCTTCTAACCCAGCATGACGCGATGCACGGCGGCCAGTTCTCCGTCATCCGCAGGCTGCTGGGCAAGCCGGTTCTTTTCTGAGATGTCAGCGTCGGCATGGGCCAACATCGTCACCATCCTCCACTTCCTGATGGTGGCGTGGGCGGTTCTGGCCCTGCCCGCGACCCTGCTGGGCCTCGCCCTCGGGGCGCCGTTCGCCCGCGGCTTCTGGTTCCGGACGATCCACCTGCTGTTCATCCTGTTCGTGCTGGGGGAGACCGTCCTGGGTGTCGAATGCCCCCTCACCACCTGGGAACGCGACCTCAGGGCGATGGACGGCAAGGAACTCCATGAAGTGGAGGACGAACCCTGGGCGGCTCGGGCGGCGCACAACGCGTTCCTGTTCCGCGGCAAGACGATCGCCGACATGCTGCCTTACTATGCCGCTTTCGGCATCGCCTTGGTCGGCGTTTTCGCGGCGGCGCCACCCCGTTGGCCGGGGGCGCGCCCCGGGCCCGGCCAAAACAATCCATGACGGATCGGTGTATGCCTTTTTTCCGGCGGGCCCGACCCGGTCGCGCCAAGCTAGGCCGGTCGCTGGCGGGCCTGCCGCAGCACCAGGGCCTCGGGCCTTTCCCTGTAAAGCGGATCCAGCGGATAACAGCCCGACACCATCCCCCGCCGGGGCGCGGAGGTGCAGTCGGAGAATGTCCTGCAGACCTTCCTGCGGTCGAACGGCCGG
>JAGWVO010000231.1 GCA_018970845.1 Planctomycetota bacterium | reverse complement strand
TGATTTTTGGATACCTGGGACATCTCTTGAACAAGATTTCGATGTTTTAGAACAGCAACTACAATGCTGAAATTCATAAGATTCATGAGAATTCCTGTATGGTCCCTGCGTCAAGCTTGTCCTTCGCCTTGGTTCTTTGAGGAGCATTGGAACCATTGAGAAGAGTCATCGAATATTTTGTGAAGTCGTTACGGTCCAGCATCGAAGTGTTTCCAAGGCGGAGCAATTGGTGGTGAAGTCCATTCATGGTTGAAACCGTACAAACCGTTGTTGTGGGCGCCGGTATTTGGGGTTTGGCTTGCGGCAGGCAACTCCTCAAGCAGATTCCAAGGGATTCATTGCTTATTCTTGATTGTCAGGAACGGGCAGGTGGAAAGCTCAACACTATTTCCTCGGCCGGTTTCCGCTTTGAGACAGCAGCCAATGGATTTCTTGACAGTAATCCCGCCACTCTGAATCTCTGCCGCGAGCTTGGTCTTGCAAGCAGCCTTGTCCGGGCCAGCGGAACGGCGTCTCGGAATCGATTCGTGTACCTGCGGGGAAAATTACACAAGCTGCCATCCAACCTATGGGGAGCCTTGACAACCAGGCTGTTGAGCTGGAACGCGAGATGGCGAATTGCAACGGAACGGTTTCGCAGCCCTGCCATTCCAAGTTATGACGAATCAATTTCTGAATTTGGAAGACGAAGGCTCGGGCCAGAATTGACCGATACTTTACTTAACGCATTTGTGACCGGAATTTGGGGTGGTGATGCAGAGAAGCTCAGCCTGCGAAGCTGCTTTCCCAAATGGCATGAATGGGAGTCGCGGTACGGCAGCCTCACTGGCGGAATTGTCGCTCGGCGAAAAGAAAGAATAACTGCGGCTCGGCTTAGGGGTGAACAGCCACCGGGGCCACCCCAAATGTGGTCCCTGAGCGGCGGGTTGAATGAATTGATGGCAGCTATGTCCAGAGAATGCGTTGATCGATTAAGGCTGAATGCAGCAGTGGCAGAAATCAGGTTTCACGGCCATCGTGTTCCCAAGTGGGATGTTGTTCTTGACAATGGAAGAATCATTCAGGCTGAAAATGTAGTCATGGCGAATCCGCCTGATAAACAAGCTGCCATTGTTAACAGGCTCGACGATGAGCTGTCCGCTGAAATTACCCAGATACCAAGCAATTCAATCAGCGTGGTGGTTTTGGGATTCGAAACACAAAGGTTGCCTGAAGGCTTGGACGGGTTTGGATATTTGGCGCCCTATCGTGATGGGCGACCTGTCTTGGGTGTCCAGTGGTGCAGCGAGATATTTCCCGGTTTGCGGGCGCCTCAGGGAAAATCCATATGGCGGGCCTTGGTCCGCGGCGGAGGGCAATTTGAATCGGGAGTTGGTGAAAGTTTCTTGATTCAGTCTGTCATGAGTGAACTACGGCTAGTGTTGGGGATCAAGGCAGAGCCGGTCTTTAACAGCGTGATTCATTGGCCGCGGGCGATCCCACAGTATGTGGTTGGCCATGCCGAAAGGGTGCGAAGAATCTCAACAATCACGGCAAGGTGGCCGGGACTTTTTTTGGGTGGGAGCGGCTATCAAGGCGTTGCCATCAACGATTGCGTTGAGCAGGCCCAGTTGTTGGCCCAAAAGATTGCTTGTTCACCCCATCATTGAATTTGATCCATTTCGTGAAGGTCGTAAACTGATATTCAGGAATGACCTATGGCCGCAAAATAGGATGATCTCATGGGTGAGGTGCTAAGCCTGATTCTGGGTGGAGGACGCGGAACGCGTCTCTACCCCCTGACCCAAATGCGCAGCAAGCCCGCCGTTCCGGTGGCTGGCAAGTACCGTTTAATAGATATTCCGATAAGCAACTGCCTCAATAGTGGTCTCAACCGGATCTATGTCCTAACCCAATTCCTCAGCGTCAGCCTTCACCGCCACATAGCAAATACATATAAATTCGATCCGTTTAGCAAGGGATTTGTTGAGGTGTTGGCGGCGCAGCAAACCAACGAAAAGGCCGACTGGTATCAGGGAACGGCAGATGCTGTCCGCCAGCAGATTCGCTATGTCGTTGAGGATCCCTGCAGGGAGGTGCTCATCCTCTCTGGTGACCAGCTATACAGGATGGATTTCAGGCAACTCATACGAACCCACAGGCAAACGGGTGCCGATATCACGATCGCCGTCATACCAGTGCCCAGGGAGCAGGTACCCGGTTTTGGCATTGTGCGTTTGGATGACTCGGCTCGTGTCATTCAATTCGCCGAAAAACCCAAGACGGAAAGCGAGATCTCGCCATACCATACCTCGCCCGAATGGATGGCCCGCCATGGGATCAATGCGCCGGACAGGCCTTACTTGGCCAGCATGGGAATCTATCTTTTCAACCGGAGGGCGTTGCTAGAGCAACTGAACGCGCGGCCAATTGCCACCGACTTTGGCAAGGAAATCTTTCCAAGGAGCATTCACTCCCACAAAGTTGTCGCTCATTTATTCGATGGCTATTGGGAAGATTTGGGGACGATCAAGGCATACCATGAAGCCAACATCGCCCTGACCCTCGACAATCCTCCTTTTGATCTCAACAGTCCCGATGGTGTCATCTACACGAGAATGAGGTTCCTTCCCGCCTCCCGTTTGGCGGGATGTGAATTGAGCCAATCCGTTGTGGGAGACGGTTGCATCATTCAACCGGGAACAGTAATCGACCGAAGCCTTATCGGATTACGAAGCATTGTCGGGAGAGGTGTCAGGGTTTCCGATTCCATTCTTCTTGGTGCCGACCGATATGAAACGGCCGCGGAACTTGCCGCAAACAGGACGGGTGGGTCGCCAGACATCGGAATTGGAGACGGCACTGTTATTTCAAACGCCATCATCGACAAGGACTGCCGTATAGGGCGCGGCGTCAGGATAACCAATGAAACCCATGTCCAGGAAGGCGAGGGCGAGCATTTCGTCATACGCGACGGCATTGTTGTATTGCCCCGCGGAATAACAATTCCGGACGGCACTGTCATCTGATTTTGTCAAATTCCCATCGAATTGAGAAACTGGTGCTCCGCCTTAGCCAAGGCGATCCTGCTTTCAGGGTTTTCGGCCGAGTACTCACCATGAAGGCAAACATTGCCACGGAAACCTCGTGACTTGATTGCCGACGCCACCTCCTTCCAGCGAACGAACCCTTTCCCGGCAGGAACAACAGAAGATTTCCAACCGGATTCAGTTTGAGACCAAGACATGTCCTTAATAGCTAGAATTGAAAACCAATTTGAGACGGCATCAGATTCAATGGTAAAAGGTCCGCCGCCGATCGCCAAATGGCCTGTATCCAAAAAGGCTCCCACCAGATGCGGGTCGAATCCTTCAAGAAGCTGCCTCAGGCCAATTCCATGGCAGCCAATCATAGGACCTGAGTGCGTGTGGTAGCATGCCTTGACACCGGTCTTTTTTGATAAGTCCGAAAACCCTGCAAAAGATTTCCTCGCCTCTTGAAGATCTTTTTGAAGGTCGCCCTTATACGGAAAGTAGCCTATCTTCACATGGCCAATACCAGCTTTGGCGCATCCTTCAAAGATTGCCCTGGCGCGGGGGTCTTGAGGGCTTATCAGGTCCGTGGGAGCCGTGACCAATCCGATGACAAGCCCGGCATCCTTGAATGCCTTTGACCACTCCGGAAGAATTTTGAGGCAATTATCGGGATTGACGGGATATTTTGGCCTGACGGCAAGATCGACCCCATCGATACCGCTTTTCTTGCAGAAATCGATCCAGCCTGCTGTGTCGAGTTCTGGAAGTGATTTGGTGAAGTAAATGCGTGCCATTTGGTATTTCTCCTGGTCAGCAGGTCACCGGATTTGCGAGCGTGGCCAAATCACCGAGTCGAATGCTGATGAGATCCCCTCGTGCCAAAGTGAAGTCGTCTGGCGGTACGATTCCCGTCCCTGTCAACAGAATGACGCCGTCCGGGTAATCCTGTTCACGAGTCAACCAGGACACCAAGTCTTCTGGTGTGCGCTTCATCCTGTCCATTGCCGTTGATCCTGAAAACACGGGATTTCCTTGTCGATCGATCGTGATTTCCAGTTGCCATTCGGCAGGGTTTGAAAAATTGGGATTGAGAATGATGTATGGACCAATGGAGCAAGCTCCGCGGTAGACTTTGGCCTGGGGAAGATAAAGAGGATTTTCACCTTCAATGTCCCGTGCGCTCATGTCATTGCCAATCGTGATTCCAACTATTTCACCGAATGGGTTGATGACTAAAGCGAATTCAGGTTCTGGTACAGACCAGCGGCTGTCAGATCTGAACCGAACATCCTGACCGGGGCCCTTCACGCTGCGGGAAGAAGCCTTCATGAACAGTTCAGGCCGAGCTGCCGCGTAAACCTTGTCATAAAACACAGCGGCGCCTTGCGATTCTCTTTGTCTTGCCTCACTGCTTCTTAGATAGGTGACTCCCGCGGCCCACACTTCCTGATGATCGATCGGCGCTTGCCAATTCAATTCCAGTGGAGATGTTTCTTCTTTCGACTTGTCGAAAAGTTCTGAAGCCAGGTCTTCCGGCCGGCTTGAGTGGAGAATCGTTGTGAGAGGCGGAGATTTCGAGGCCGGGGCATGAACAAACCTGGCTTTTCCTCCCTTGGCGACAACAACCTGGACGGATCCATCTGGATGGGTTGCCTTTCCCAAGAGAACCTTGTTACCGGTCATTCGGACTTCTCCTTTGGTGGGGGCGCCGGCCTGAGCCACCTGCCCAGTTCATATTCTGCCGCGTCCCAATTATCGTGCTGAATCAATGCTGCTGCTTCATCAAGACTTTTTTTGATTTCCAAACTGAACGCCATCGGAACAGATGAAAGATTACCCTCGCATCCGAGAGTGTCCACGATTCGTCGCTTCAATTCCTCCATTCCTTGGCCGGTCACCGCGGAAACCATTGAGAAAATCTCGGATCCAACGGAATCTCGCCCCAACAAATCGGATTTGGACCAAACTGGGATAACCAGGCTGGTTTGAAGTATTTCGGGTGTAGGTTCTCCGTCCTCCGAAACCCACAGGACGAGATCCGCATCCCAAACGGATTTTTTGCCGAAAGCGATGCCTTCCATTTCCAGCGCATCAGATGTTTCATGCCATCCTGCCGTATCTGCAAATTCAATTCGCCATCCTTCGACGACGGCATACGCCTTGACGACGTCGCGCGTTGTCCCTGGATGCTTAGAAACCAAGGCTCGTGAGGTTCCAAGCAGAGCATTCAATAGCGAACTCTTACCAGCGTTTGGCTTTCCGCAGATGATGATTTTCCAACCCGTCGTCCATCCGCGTGCGTGCCTGAAGCCTTCGGCCAGGAGACGCAACCTTGGCAAGATTTGATTTGGATTTCTGTTTTTCGATTCGATCAAGAGTTGCTGCAGTACCGACCGAAGGAGTTGTCCATGGTAAAGGATCCCCTGGACGCCACGGCTTGTCGTGGTCAACTCGAGGCAATGCGCAATTTCGGCCTCAAGACGGTCCGTGCTTGTCCATGCCGCGAAGCTTGAGGGATTCGTCAGCTTGAAACCAAGACTTATCAGGGTCAACTCATGGCACTTAAGGAGCGCGGGACCGCTATGACCATGGATCTCCAACCATGGGTAAGGCGATCTTGCCCTCGGGATGATCAAGACCTCATCGCCCTGCCCACCTCCTTCCAGTTGCCATCGCGCGAGTCGGGATGTCCCGGGCATCTCCACGCCAGGCATCATGCCCGACTGATGGAAAAGGAGCGATTGCCTTAACCGGGACCATGAACCGGGACCGCGCAAGGACCAAACGGAAATAGCCCCAGGAAGATCGGGTGTCAGAAGAGCTGCCCAATCATCCATGCTTTATTTCACCAGCCCTGGCGATTCCCTCGAGCACAAGAGTTTCAACCCGGATGAATTCCCCTTCGATTTCTTCTTTCAAAAAACGCGAGTCTCCTCCTGTCAAAAAAATTGCAGCATCGGGAACCATTGCTTTCACGCGGGCCAGCAACTGCCTGGCAGCGCCAATCTGCGCCGCCATGACACCCAGCATGATCGCATTCGAAGTATTC
>JAGWVO010000230.1 GCA_018970845.1 Planctomycetota bacterium | reverse complement strand
GGTGCCGCTGAGGTACTGGTACCCGCCGCCGGGCTTGCAGCTCAGGATGTCAACGCCCGGGGCCCCGATGTCCACCGTCTGCACGCCGCGGTTGGAAAAATCGGCGATGGCCCCGTTATGGTCGACGGCGGCCACCGAGATGACATTGTCCAGGTTGAAGTTCGCCGGATAGGTCGGCTTGATGTCGTTGTTGTTCGAATCATTTCCCGCCGCGGCGACAAAAATGTGCCCGGCAATCCTGGCCCTGTCGATCGCGTTGCTCAGCAATTGGGTCGCGGGACCTCCGCCCCAACTGTTGTTGGATATCTTGGCACCCATCTGGACCGCGTAATCAATGGCCCTGATCGCGCCCGAGTCGCTTCCGCCATTGGGACCGAGGAATTTCAAGGCCATGATCTTGGCGCGCCAGTTGACTCCGGCAACGCCCAACCCATTGTTCGCGACGGCACCGATCGTTCCCGCGCAATGGGTGCCATGACCGTGGTCATCCATCGGGTCGGCGTCATTGTTCAGGAAGTCATATCCATAAACATCGTCAATATATCCATTTTGATCATCATCAATACCGTTGTTGGCGATCTCCCCGTTGTTGACCCACATGTTGTTCTTGAGGTCGGGGTGGTTGTAATCGACGCCCGTATCGATCACCGCCACGATGGTGTTGCCGTTGCCCGTGAACCCCTCCCAGGCCTCGGGCGCGTTGATGTCGGCTCCCGGAGTGCCGCCCGTCTGCCCGGTGTTGTTGAGGCCATGGAGCGAGGGAAACGCCGGATCGTTGGGAACGACCGCGGAAGCGCGGATAATTCCGTCGGGGTAGGCGGAAACAATGATGTTGCTGGCTTGCAGCGACCTGAGGACCGAAGGAACGGAAACTCCGGTGACCTTGGCCTCGTACAAACCGGGGATCAGGTTGTAGCCGCGGCCGATTTGCAGGCCCTGCGCGTAGGCGTTGGGAGCGGTCGATGGTTTGAAGGATGGGGCGAAATTGACAAGGACCGACTTGGTGCTGAAATCCTGCGGGCGGGCTTGCACCCTGGCCAGGTCGTAAATCACCGCGGGAACGGCGCGATCCTCGAGCGCTTCCAAGTTCAGGCGCCGAGACCCTGAGGCTGATTTGCGGGTCGAATGGAACCAAGCCCGCATGACATCTTCAACCGCCATTGGAACCACCTCGCCGCAATCAAGAATTACAAAAAGATATAAGAAGCCTTCTAGTGCGCATGGATTACAACCATGACGGAATCAAATCATTCACCCTTATCCTTGCCCGCTAAATCCATCAGTGTCAAGAATACAGGAATATTTTGGCAGGCTTGCCAAAGTTCACAATCAATTCCGCTGGAACAGGCCCATGCCCGGTTGACAGAACCATGGGCCCGCAATTTCAGTTGTGACGCTTGAGTATTCGTTATCGATTGGTTAGTTTCGCTCTGGCTTTCAGATTCATTCATGCCCTCCCCCATCGGAGTCCTTCATGTCCAGGCCACTGAATCGCCGTTCCTTCGTCCTTGCCAGCGCCTCGACCGCGGCGACCTTGTCGCTTCCACGCCTGAGCTTTGCAGGGGCGAACTCCCAGGTGCGCGTGGGAGTCATCGGCGTGGCCGGCCGCGGCGCCAGCAACCTGGCCGGCATCACATCGGCGGGCGCCAAGGTCGTGGCCCTTTGCGATGTCGACGAAACGCGGGCCGGACAGGCCAGGAAACAGTTCCCCGACGCCAAGTTCACGCAGGATTTCCGCACCATCCTCGACCGCAAGGACATTGACGCGGTCGTGGTTTCCACGCCCGATCACACCCACTTCCCCGCCGCCGCCTTGGCCATGGATGCGGGACTGCATGTCTATTGCGAGAAACCGTTGGCTCATACCGTGGCCGAGGCCCGCATCCTCAACAATCTCGCCCAGTCCAAGAAGCGGGTCACCCAGATGGGGACGCAGGTCCATGCGGAAAACAATTACAGGCGCGTCGTGGAACTGATCCGCGCCGGTGCCATCGGCTCCGTCAAGGAAGCGCATGTCTGGTGTGCCAAGTCATGGGGCGGAGAAGGCAAGCGACCCTCCGACACCCCCGAGGTTCCCAAGGGTCTCGACTACGATCTCTGGATTGGCCCCGCCCCGATGAGGCCTTACCACAAGGCCCACCTGCCCTTCGAATGGCGCCGCTGGTGGGACTTTGGCACGGGCACCCTGGGTGACATGGGATGCCACTATCTCGACCTGGCCTTCTGGGCCCTCAACCTCGACCACCCCATCCATGTCTCCGCCAGCGGCAGCCCGGTCCAGGAGGAAATGGCCGCAAAGGAACTCACCGCCACCTGGAAATTCGACAAGCGAGGAGACAGGGCCCCGGTGACCGTGTCTTGGCACGACGGCGGCCGGAAGCCCAAGGTTGAAGGAATGCTTCCCTGGAACGATGGCGTGCTCTTCGTCGGGGAAAAGGGAATGATCCAGTCGAATTATGGACAGCATTCATTCATTGGCATCAAGGCTGAGGATGCCAAGAAGGGCCTCAAGATCGAACCGATCGCCCCGTCTCCGGGCCACTATGTCGAGTTCGTCAAGGGAATCCGGGGCGAAGGCAAGCCGATGTGCTCCTTCGACTATTCGGGCCTTCTTTCGGAAATGGTCATTCTTGGAACCGTCGCCTACCGCGCGGGAACGGCATTCAACTGGGATGGCAAGGCCTTCAAGGCCGACCAACCCAAGGCGACGGCCCTGCTCACCAAGAAATATCGCGAACCTTGGGCTTCATCGCTTTCCAAGTTCATGAACATGACCCAGCTGGCTTGACGCGGGAAGTTTTTCAACAGTTAAGTCGATGGGGCGGGCCGAAAAGCCCGCCCCATCGACTTTTCAGAGCCATTGGGATCGGAATTTACCTCGCGGCGGATGCTTGTTGCCATTTCCAAGAACCAAGGGCCTTGAGTTCGCGGATGAACAACTCATTGCCGGAGACAGCAAGGTGGCCCCAGGTTTCCTGGTCGCTCACCTTGCGTTCGTCGAGAATCTCCAGCTTTTGCGGATTGGCCTTCAACAGGTACAGAATGCCCCGGTTGTCGAGTGCGAGGATGCGGTCGCCGCGGGCCACCATCGACCAGTACTCGCCATAGCTCGAGGGCGATGTCCATGTCACATTTCCACTTGTCAAATTCACGCAGCAAACCCGCCTGTTCCGCAGGTGCATGTAGGCATGCCCGTCATGAATGATCGGGCTCGACATGTTGGCTTCCGCATTGCCTACCTTCCACGCCTCCACGGAGTCGATGTCACCAGCACCCTTGGAAACAATGTCGAATCGATGGGCCTTCCCCCCATAGGCGCTGGTGAATATTCCCCCCTGGTGAACGGCCGGAGTGAGGATGTTCATGCCCCTGAAGGCAGGTATCTCCCTTTTCCAAAGTACCTTGCCTGATTCAGGGTCGATTCCGGCGAGGTGCGTTCGTGACTGGACGAGCAATTGATCGCGGCTGGCCAGGGTGGCGCGCACCGGCGACGCGAAGGCGCTGCCGTACATGCCACCGCCATCCTCCAACGATCGCCAGATGGTTTTGCCATCGTTCTTGTCGAGCTTGACGAAGGATCCTCCAGCCTGGACATAAACGCCCGTCGAATCGACGATGGGGGAGCAAACAAAGCCGAAGGCCGGCAGGGGGCTCTTGAACCGTTCCACGAAGTCGACCCGCCAATGCTCCCGGCCCGTCTTGGCATCAAGCTTAACGAGCACATCCCGCATCCCGGCCACATAAATGGCATCGCCATCAAGCGCGGGAGTGCTTCTGATCCAGTCTCCGTTTCTCTTGGCGAAAAACGGCACGCTCATGGCGCCCGGCCATGTGGCCTGCCACACCAACTTGCCGGTCGCGCGGTCGAAGGCCTTGGCCACCTCGTTGCGGGCGCCTGCCGTTTCTGCGGAATAAACCTTGGACTCATCCACCACGGGGCCCGGATAGCCGGCGGACATTTCAACCCGCCAGGAAAGGCTCAGGTGCGATTCCTTGAGGCTTTCGGGCCAGGGGTCGGCGGAATCGGGAATCCTGCCATCACGACTGGGGCCGCGCCATTGGTTCCATCCCGTTGGCGCTGTTGCAGGCGAGGGGGGAAAGCCCAATGCGAAGGATGCCGCGAATATCAGAATCATCAGGATGCTCCATTACCTATTTCCATTGATAGGCGAGGAGCCATGCGCGAGTCAGGAGCCGAGCATTTCCTCGGTGATGTTCGCATTGCTGTAAACATTCTGAACATCGTCATGATCGTCCAAGGCTTCCAGCAATCGGGCGATTTTGCCGCCAGTCTCCTTGTCTACCGCGACCGCTTCCTTGGGAATGCGGGTTACCTCGGCGCTTTCGGGAGTGATTCCGGCCTTGGCGAAGGCTTCCTGCACCTTCTGGAACACCCCGGGTTCGCAAGTGACTTCGAAGTTGGAACCGGAGGACCTCACATCGTCCGCGCCGGCGTCCAGGGCCAAGCCCATGAGGGTGTCCTCATCGGTTGAAGAGGTGGGAATGATGAAAAGTCCCTTTCGGTCGAACATGTGGGCGGCGCAACCCGGTGCGCCCATGTTGCCGCCGCCTCGCTCGAAGATTTTCCGCACCTCACCGTTGGTTCGGTTTCTGTTGTCGGTGAGGATGTCGACGAGAACCGCCGTGCCACCCGGTCCAAAGCCCTCGTAGATGATCTCGTCGAAAATGACGCCGTCGATTTCGCCACACCCTTTTTTGATGGCGCGCTCGATGTTGTCCTTGGGCATGGAAACCGCGCGCGCCTTGTCGATGGCGTAGCGAAGCTTGAGATTCATCGCCGGGTCGCCGCCCCCGTTTTTCGCGGCGATCATGATGTATCGGGACAGCTTGCTCCACAGCTTGCCCCGCTTGTTGTCCTGAATTCCCTTGTGGCGGGAGATGTTCGCCCAGTGACTATGTCCGGCCATGGCTTCGACCTCAATTGGGGCGCGCGACCCTGGCGCGCCCCTTCAACTTGCGCTCGATCAATTCGAGCCTGTTTTCCCCTGGGCGATCCTGGCCGGCGCGCCATAGGGCCGCCGCGCGCTCCCAACAGGCTCGGGCCGCCGCGGGTTCACCGCGCGCCGCCAACGCATCACCCAGATGATCCCACAATACCGGGTCATCCCCTTCCGGCAAACGGGTGGCCCTTTCCAGTTCACGGCACGCCTCGTCCAGCCTTCCCCGCTTGAAGAGGATCCAGCCCAAGGTGTCGACCTTCATGGCGCTGTCATGGGCCGAGGTCCAGGCCGCCTGCTCGAACCGCGGCATCACCCCTTGCCTTCGCTGGGCCGCCTCAAGTTCCAACGCCTCGCGGATCATCTTCTCGGCGCGCGGCAGGTCCGCTCCTTTCTCCGCCAATTCATAAGCCAGTTCATTCGCCAAGTCTGGGTCGGCGGCGTTTCGCTCCGCGAGGGACTCCAGTTCGGCCAACGCCTCCTTTTCCCGGCCTGTCTGCTTCAGGACACGAATCCTGGCAAGGCTGATATCCCGTTTTTCACCCGGCAGGGTATGTTCCCTTTCCAAGGCCAGCAGGTGGGCATCCGCCTCGCTGGCCTTGCCCAGGTGCGCCAAGGCGAGCGCTTTCAGCCTTCCGGCCCACAAGGCCACCTTGGGGTCGGAGGCATCGACCGCCTGCTTGAGTTCCGCCAGGGCCTCGGCGTACCTTCCCATCGACAGCAGGATCGAAGCGCATGTCGCCGACTGCCTTGGACGGGCGGCCTCCGGAAGTTCGTCGCGGATGCGACGGCACACGGCCAGTGCCTCATCCCTCCGGTGTTCCCTGAGGCAAAGTTCCACGATGAAAAACCTGAGTTCATCCAACCTCACGGCCTGCCTGGGATCGGGCCGGCGCAGGGCTTCCATGACGAACGACCTGGCTTGGGCATGGGAGCGGAATCGGGTGGCCGCCTCGGCCAGAAGCACCAGCGTTTGCGGCTTGAATCCCGCCAGCGCACCTTGGTTCGCGGCGGTGCCTTCACCGGCTTGCCCGGCGATGGCCTCAAGCACCCGCTTGAGCCGCGCCGGATCCTCCAGCAGCGCCTGAACCAACACCCGGCAGGCGTCGGG
>JAGWVO010000229.1 GCA_018970845.1 Planctomycetota bacterium | reverse complement strand
TCGGGTGCTCCTCCTGAAGGTGGGTGAAAAACACGCGGCCCCGAGAAACGGGGCCGGGTATTCCTGTCAGACAGGATATGCCGATTCGGAGGGCGATCAAGTGGGCGGGGGCTGGGGCGGCGCGTTATTTTGGGAAAACTTTTCCGCCACCCTCACCGGCCTCGCGGCGGCGCGCCCGGAACCTTGAGCGCCGGCTTGGGGAACGGCTGGATCATACGCCCCAAAACCACCCCCTTCTGCCTCACATACAAACCTTCGCCGTTCGTGAAGAACGCGTCCACACCGCCGCCGGGAGGCCCGGCAATGACGCCCGACTCGCGCGCCGTCGGGTCGAACGCGTGGATCTCGTGGGGCAGGCAGGCGAAGATGCGGCCGCCGGGATCGAACGAGACGGCGATGACGCCGCTG
This sequence comes from Planctomycetota bacterium, assembly GCA_018970845.1. Taxonomy (GTDB): domain Bacteria; phylum Planctomycetota; class Planctomycetia; order Gemmatales; family Gemmataceae; genus REEB421. Next base: position 5,668 of record JAGWVO010000229.1, on the reverse strand, counting down.
GCCTTCTGGCCGGGCTTGAGGCGCATGGTGGCGCAGCGGTCGGCGGCGTCGAGCGCGCCGTCGGCGTTGACGCGGAACAGCCAGAGGTGCTTGCCGCCGGCGTCGCCCACGGCGAGGGTGCCCTTGTCGGGGCTGAGGCCCAGGCACGACGGATCGACAAGGCCGACCACGGTGACGGGCCGGGGGGCGCCGGAGGCGGGCCGGTATTCCAGCGAGCGGGCGGGGGCCTGGCCGGTGATGGCGTAGGAGGCCCCGGCGGGGCCCTTGGCGACGAGGTCGGGCCCGAGCCTGGATTCCACCCGGGCCATGGGCTCGGGCTTCCAGCCCTGGCCGTCGACAAGGATGGTGGACAGGGCGAGGTCCTGGCCGGCCAGCAGGGAGGCGCAGGCCAGCGTGAGCAGGGGATTCATGTTTGCCTCGGTTTTCAGGGGGTGGTGGTGTCGCGCCAGAGCCAGCGGAGCGAGTCGGGGAGGATGGCGCCGCCGTGCTTGCCGTTGTGGCCTCCCTCGCCGTACTCGAAGCGGTAGTCGTACTTCATGAACTTGAGGGCGGCGGCCATCTGCTGGTTGGCGAGAGGCCAGTGGCCGTGGAGGTTGTCGAGGTCGTTGCTGCCTTCCTGGAGGAAGACGCGGATCGGCTTCTTCTCGGTCTTGCGGATGAGTCCGGGGTAGGCGTCGCCGCCGCGGATGTTGGTGAAGCTGCCGACATGGCTGAGGACCTTTCCGAAGAGGTCGGGGCGCTCCCAGGCGACGGTGAAGGCGCAGATGCCGCCGCTGGAGATGCCGCCGATGCCGCGCAGGGCGGGGTTCTTGGCCAGGGGGATGGCCTTGGAGACCTCGGGGATGATCTCGCTCTCGAGGAATCGGGCGTACTGGTCGGAGAGGGTGTCGTACTCGAAGCTGCGGTTGCTGCGGGCCTTGGCGCCTGGGAGCGTGGCGGGGACGGAGCCGGGGTTGAGGAAGATCGCCGCCATGACGGGGACCTCCTTCTTGTGGATGAGGTTGTCGAGGACGACGGGTACGCGGAAGTCTCCCTTCTCGTTCATGTAGCCGCCGCCGTCCTGGAACACCATGAAGGGTAGCGGCTTGCCGGGCTCGGCCTGGGCGGGGATGTAGGTCCAGCCGTCGCGGACGGTGTCGGGGAACACCTTGGAGGCGTGGGTGAACTTGGCGACCTTGCCCTGGGGGACGCCGGGCTGGCGCTCGGAGTCGGGGCCGTGCTTGTACGGTTCGGCGGCGGTGGCGGCGCCGAGGGCCATGGCGAGCAAGGCGGCGCAGCAGGATCGGAGGAGGCGCATGGTGTCTCCGGGGAAAGGGGCGCGTGGCGGGAATGCGGACACTGCGAGTTTACCGGTCGGGCCGGGCGTGTCGAGTGCCCGGGCCGGGGATCGCCGGAATTGGCGTCGGGCGGGCGCGGCATCCTTGACGAAGTGGCCATTCAGCCCTTATGGTTAGGCCTGTCGCGAGGCGCGGCCCTGTCGTCTAGAGGCCTAGGACACGGCCCTTTCAAGGCTGTAACACGGGTTCGAATCCCGTCAGGGTCACCACCCGCCCGCGCCCCCGTCCGCCGGCAAAGGCATCCAGTCCTTGCCCCGCTCGCGGTACTCCGCGGGATGGAACTTCCCCTTGTAGGCCATGTCGGGGCACCCCTCCACGAGGAACCCCAGGTAGACATGAGGCAGGCCGCGCCTGTTGGCCTCGTCGATGAGGCGGAGGATGTTCCAGATGCCCGGCGAGCGGCCGAGCAGGGCCGGGTCGTAGAAGAAATACACGGCCGAGAGGGCCCGGGGCAGCACATCGACATAGCCGACGGCGGCGAGCCTGCCGTGGAGCCTGTATTCCCACTGCTCGACGCGGAAAGGCTGGCGGACGAAGGAGGCGATGAACTCGCTTTCGCCGCCGGGCTCGTGGCCGGGCCAGCCCTTGCGCCCGGTTTGGGCGGCGTGCCAGTCGTCGTAGAGGCCGAGCACCTCGGGCCGGCATTGGGGATCGGTGAACTCCGGTTCCATGACGCCGGCGTTGAGCCGCGCCACGCGCCTCTGCGAGCGGTTGGGGGCGAAGCGCGCCGCGTCGACGCGCACGGTGCGGCAGCGGACGCAGCCGTGGCAGACGGGCTGGAACAGGAAATGGCCGAAGTGCCGCCAGCCGCGCTCCATGAGCGCCTGGTACTCCGCGGCGGTGACGGAGGTGGCGACGACGACCTCGAGGGTCTGCATCCTGTCGGGCAGGTAGCCGCACGGCTCGGGTTCGCGGACCTGGTGCAGCGAATGTCGCATGGCTGGCCCGCCGGGGAAACGAGGGGATCTCAGGTGTGGAGGTTCTCGAGGATCTCGCTCTTTTTCACGAGCCTCTGTCCGCGGGTCTCCTCGATGTGGAGGGCCTTGAGCAGCCGCTTGCGGAGCTCGCCGCGGGTGGTTTCCACGGCGGCGGCGGTGTCGTTGGCCAGGGGGATGTTGCCTCCGGCGCGCCTGTCGTGCCCGCCGGCGCGGCCCATCCGGCCCACCACCTTCTGCAGCAGCTCGCCGGCGCGCGCCTCCGGCGCCGTCGTCCGCATCGAGAGGATCAGGTTGCGGCCGTGCACGCCGGCGCACACCGCCCAGTCGACCTCCTCGAAGCGGATCAGCGCGTCGACGATCTCGGCGGCGAGCTCGGGCTGGGGCAGGTCGTCCACCCAGGAGATGATGAGCTTGTCGTAGACGAAGGCGTTCTGCAGCGCCTGGAGCAGGCCGCCGAAGTAGCTTTGCGGCAGCCTCGCGTTGCGGATGCGCGCCAGCATGTCGCGGTCGGCCAGGGGATAGATGTGGATCAGCGCCGCCTCGTCGGCGGGGCCGGCCTCGCGCGGGTAGCCCGCCAGCTCCGTCTCGATGCCGTACATCATGCCCGTGGCGAGCTGGCCCGAGGGCGCCAACCCCTGCTCGCGAAGGTAGCTCACCACGATCGAGCAGGTGGCGCCGAGGCTGTCGCGGACATCGACGAACGGGATGCCGGTGATGTCGCCGCCGGTGTCGTGGTGGTCGACCACCGCGGCGATGGGGGGCGCCCCGGCAAGGTTGTGCCGGCCGGTGTTGGGCTGGCTGTCGACCATGACGACGGCCTCGCCCGGGGCCCACTCGACCTCCTCGACCGGCACGAGGTCGATGCCCAGCAGCTCGACCATGGCGCGGTTCTCCGCGCGCGAGATCGGGCCGTCGCGCGTGAGGCGCGTGGGCACGCGCAGCTTTTCCTCCACCAGGAACGCCAGGCCCATCATGCTGGCGAGGGCGTCGGGGTCGGCGTGGACATGGGTGACGAAGGTGACGCTGCCGCTGTTCTTGAGCGATGCCAGGAAGCGGTCGGATCGTCGGGCGGCCATCGGCTGCGAAGTCCAGGCCCGGCGCCGGCGCCCGACGCCACCATGGCGCCAGGCCCCTGCCGGGGAACGGGTCTCACCCGTCCGCCTCGGCCAGGGAGATCACCCTGCGCCATTGTGATTCGGTCACCGGAACCACGGACAGCCTCGGCAGGCGCACGAGGTCCCAGCCCGCCAGTTCCGCGTCGGCCTTGATCTCGGCCAAGGTCACCGGCCGCGGCAACGCGCGATTCGGGCTCACCTCGACCGTCGCCTCGCACTCGTCGGTGGCTCCGGGGGGAAGCGCGGGGCCGGCGACCACCGTCATCGTCCCCACCACCGCCTTTTCCTTGCCCGTGTGGTACAGGAACACCCGGTCGCCGGGGGAAACCGACCTCAGGTGCTTGCGCGCCAAGGCGTTTTCCACCCCGTCCCACCAGGTACGGCCATCGGCGACGAGGCGTTGCCAGTCGTAGGAGGAGGGTTCTTCTTTGAACAGCCAGTGGCGCATGCCACCCCGACTCGAAGGCGACCCGGGCGCCAAGGCCCCGGCCATGGACACCAGCATAATGCCGGACGGCCCGGGTGGGCAAGGGCATGGGCCGGCCCGGGCGACGGGTTTTGCAAAGGCTTTCATTGAAAGGGTTTAGTGCGAGTCTTCCGCCCAAGCGCGCAGTTCCCTGAGCTGCGCGGCGGACAGGTCGTGCCCCGCCGCCAGCGCCGCGGCGGCGGCCTCCCTGAGCCTTTTCTGCTCCGCCAGCAGGCGGCGGAGGTCGGCGATGACCGTGCCCAGCGACTCGAAACCCTCCAGCCTCGCCTGGAACACCAGGTACGGCCCCGACGCCGCTTGGCCCGCCGGGTCGAGTTCCGCCAGCGCCTCGGCGCGGCGCGCCGCCGCGTCGAACTGGCCCGACGCCTGGTCGGAGAAGCCGCGGCCGGCCAGCCACCGACCCGTCGCCATCCGCAGCCGGATCTCCGCCAGGCACGCCTCGGGCCACCGCGGCCTGAGCCGCTGCGCCTCCATCGCGTGCCTCAGCCCCTCCTTGCGCACCTCGTCAAGCCACGCCGAACGCTGCCAGTCGAGCCCCAGCGAGAACAGCGTCCCGGCGCGGTCGGCGAGCTGGACGCGCCAGAGCGCCTGCTCGGGGTCGAGGCGGGCGGCGCGCCTGAGCGGGCCGAGGATCTGGGGACGGCGGGCGTCGAGCGTCTTGCCGTCGAGGTTGGCGGGGATCTCGGCGCGCCGGCGGGCCTCGGCCGACTCGCGCCAGGCGAGCGCCGCGGGCACCGTGACGCCCGCGGCGCCCAAAAGCAGCCCCGCCGACAGCATGGCCAGGGCCACCACGCCCGCCAGGGTTCCGGGAACGCCCCGCAGCCACCCCGCCGAGGGAAGCGCGGCGGCGGCGGCGAGGGCCATGGCCGCGGCGCCGGGGTGCGCCATCGCCGGCAGAACCGCCATCGCCGCGCCGCAGCCGGCCAGGCAAAGCCTGCCGGGGACCGGCCCCGGGCAGCCGAGGCGCGCCGCCATCAGGCCCAGGGCGAACGCCACCGACCTCGCCGCGCCCATCGCCAGCTCGGCAATGCGATAATCCGGATCCGCGACCGCCAGCCTGGCCAGGAGCGCCAGCATCAGGCCCGCCTGCGCCGCCCACGCCAGCCACGGGGGCGGGGCCCCGGGAGATCCGGGGGGATCGGCATCCGCGCGCCGCGCCCCGGCGAGGAACGCCGCGGCGGCCAGCGCCGCCAGCGCCGCCAGCGGCCAGCCGCCCGCGAGGAAGGCGTGCAGCCACGCCGGCGCCGGCGACTCCGCGGGAAGGCCGTGGTTGGTGAGGAAGTCGCGGTGCTGGCCCGGGCCGATCCCCCACGGGCCAGAGGCGCCGGCCAGTTCCACGGCGGCCAGGGTGGGCGGGGGCACCATCAACGCGGCGAGCGCCAGGCCGGCCAGGGCCAACGGCCACCCGTGGCGCCAGCCCGCCGCCGCTGCCGCCGAGCCCACCAGCAGCGCCGGCGCCAGGCCCGCCCCCGACGGCACCCCCAGGCCCCGCGACACGCCGCATTCGGCCGCCGCGGCGAGCCCTTGCGCGAACACCAGCCGCCACAGCCAAACGCGTCCCTCGGGCGATTCGCGGAACCACCCCAGCCCCAGGGGAGCCGCCAGCATGGCGGCGACGGCCAGCCCGGCGGCGAGTCCGGCGTGCCTGTCGGCGGTGAACATGCCGCGCGCCGCCACGCCGCCGGCGCACGCCAGCAGCGCCGCATCGAGCCAGGTGAGCGACGGCGGCCTCCGCGACAGCACCGCCTGAAGGCAGGCCAGCGCCGCGCCCGCGATCAGCCAGGCGTGAAA
>JAGWVO010000228.1 GCA_018970845.1 Planctomycetota bacterium | reverse complement strand
ATTCATGGACCATGGCGTGCCAACGGGCGTACTTGGGGTTACGGGTGGCCTGCCAGGCCATCAGAGTGGCGATCACGGCTTCGTTGTGCGGCCACCAGAACTTCATGTCGTGCCAATATTCGCTCACCGGCTTGTTGTCGATGTCGCGGAAATAAAACAGGCCGCCATGCTCGGGATCCCATCCGCGTTCCCAGGCGTAATCGACCATGTCGCAGCCAAGCCGAACCAGGGATGGGTCGCCGCGCGCCTCGGCTTCCCGCAAGATGAACCAGGCCCCTTCGATGGCATGGCCGGGGTTCAGCAGCCTGCCATCAAAATGGTCGATGATGCTTCCGTCGGGGGCGACCGTTTCCATGACGGCACGGCGGTCATGCTTGACGAACAGGGTGCCGATCTCGTCGACGCACCTGTCGATCCAAGAGGTCAGCGGAGGATTGTCCCCGAGGTTGGCCCGAAGTTCCTGTGCCGTGACAATCGTGATCATGCGGGGGCCCAGTCCGATGGACGGACGGGCACCGGTATGCTTGGGCGGCATCAGGCCGGGCGTGAAGTTCCACCTGGTGAACAGGTCGAACAACTCGAGCGCGCGTCCGGCTGATCGGCCGTCCCCGGTGGCGCGGGCGTGGGCGGCCCACGCGATGGACGCGAACGACTCGGAATACGCGTAGCGGCGCTTGCGCAGGGGGGTTCCGTCGGCGGCCAGGTGGAAGTGCATCCGTCCGTCGGCGTCGAACGCGTGGCGTTCAAGGAAGCCCAGGCCGGACTCGGCCCAGGCGAGCCATTCGGGTCGTTTCTCGAACCCGTTGAACAACTCGAGCAGCATCCAGGCCATGCGGCCCTGCGCCCAGACAGACTTGTCGGAGTCGATGAGGCTTCCATCGGCGTCGCGGCAATGCAGGTAGCCGCCATTCAGCGAATCAACGCACCTGGGAAACCAAAACGGAAGGGTGTCGGCCAGGAGGCCTTCGCGATAGGAGCGCAGGTACTTGTCACGCCCTTGGGGAGTTTCGAGGGTTGGCCTGCTCATGATTCCTGAAGGTTCCTTCGCGGCCGGATCAAAAGCACCAAAACAGCCGAGACCGCCGCGAGGGAGGAGAAAACGCCGAAAATGACCTCAAGCGGCACCTGGTTGTCGCGAAGCGCGCCAAATCCCCAGTCGGCGAGACCACCGCAACTGATGCTGACGAGGTTCATGAAGCCGTACCCGGTGGCGCGAAGTTCGGGCCTGACGATCTGGCAAAGAATGGGCATGTTGTTGCCATCGAAGAATCCCCATCCGACTCCAAAGAGGATCAGGCAGCCCACCGCCGCGGGCAGAGAACCCGCGAAGCCGACGCCGAGTATGGCGGGAACGATCAGGGCCATTCCCAGCGCGCTCACATGAATGCGCCCGCGATCGGATGAGGCGGACCATCGGTCGGCCAGAAAACCCCCGAAAATGGCGGCGACGATCGCCGCGGCCTGCCAATAGAGCGTGGCGGAAACACCCGCGAGGCCCTGGCCAATCCCGTAGCGTTCCTTGAGGATGGCCGGCATCCAATCCCTGACCACCCATCCCGCCAAGGCTGGAAGCGTGAAGTAGGCAACGAGAAGGAGGAACGAGATGTTCGTGAGGAGTTCCGCCATCGCGGTCGGCAGGGGCAACCGTTTTTCGGTGCCCTTTTCCGATGCTTTATTTGATGCTTCGGAGAGCAGGAAAAAGAGCGGCAAGGAGTAGAGCACTCCCCCGATGCCACAGACCTTGAACGCGGATCGCCAACCCCAGTCGGGGGCGTCGGCCACCATTCCGCCAAATCCGCCCGCGATGACTCCCATGTAGATGGCGGTCTGATGAATGCCGACAGCCCTGGACCGCGATGCGATTGAATGATGGTCGGCAATGAGGGCCAGCGCCGCGGGAATGTAGAACGATTCGCTGATACCCATCAGGGTCCGCGTGACCAGAAGCGCCTGGTAGGTTTCCGCCTGGCCCGTCATGAAGGTCACAAGCGACCAGGCGAGCAGGCTGCCGCAAATGACCGCCTTGCGTCCCAACCTGTCGGCAAGGATGCCGCCGATGGGGCTCAGGAACGCGTAAACCCACTTGAACTGGCCCAGCATGTAGCCCCAATCGGCTTCGCTGGAGATGCCGGTGACATCCGCCACCACCGATGATTTCATCGAGGCCAGCATCTGGCGATCGAGGTAATTCAGGAATGCCACCGGCGCCAGAAGGATGACGACTTTCCAGGGAGTCGAAAGCGTAACCGTGTTCATGGCAATTTCCATCGCGCCGGTTCCGCCGACCAGACTTCGGGGGAACGGATTCCCGGGCGCGATTCACCGCTGATGAACCACCAGCGCTTGTTCGCAAGCACCGTGGGAAGAGTGACCCGGGGAGCGGGAACCCGGGGGCCGATTCGCCACATGTTCGTGACGGAATCAAAGGCCATCGAACGGGCCGGAAACCCCGGATGATCCGGAGGTTTTGTTCCCGCGAGCGTTCCATCGTCGCCACAGATGATCCAGATTTGGTTGTTTTCAACGGGCGCGGGCGTGGCGGCGGCGGCCATGGGCGAAGGCATGTCTGGCAGGCGGTGCCATGTTCCCGATGCGTCAAGCCGCCAGGCGTCCTTCAGGTAGCGCCTGACAGGCTTTCCTTCAGCATCCGGCAGGATCTCCGCGCCCCCCATGAGGAAAAAGTCGGAACCCATGGCGGCGCAGGTGGCGAGGATGCGGCCCGTTCCGGGGAATTCGGGAAGTTTTTCCCATCTTTTTGAAGGATGGGAAAGATCGAGGATCCAACCCGTGTTGAGGGCCCTGGTCGCCGCGGGGGCCATCACTCCGCCCGCCACGATCAACCGGTCGCCCACAACCGTTCCAGTGGCATAGGCGACCGGCGAAGGCAACGAAGGCAAGGGCGTGAAAGCCAGCCCATCGTTTCCCGGCGCGATTGTCCAAACCGAATGGACGCACGATATCGGCCCCTCGCCTGTCCGGGTCTCACCGCCGGCCACGACCACCGTATTGCGCCATGTGGCGGAAACTCCATAAGCCAGGGGAGCGGGCAAGCGTTGGCTCGATTTCTCCCAACGGGATGAACCGGCGGGCAACAACCATACGGAATCTTCATAAGCCTTGGATCCGCCCTCCCATGGCGGACGCTTGGGAAAGCGCGCGCCACCGGCGGCCAGCATCGTATCCCCAGCCACTCCGGCGACCATGCCCGCGTATCCGATCGGATCGGGCAGGGATGGCTCGCGGCGCCACCCAGGCGCCCCGGAATCCGTCCAGGCCAACGCCGCCATCAGGCAATGAAAGAAAAGCGCCACGCGCCGCTCCGCTTCAGGCTTGGATAGCCGTCCAAAGGTCGGTTTCACGCAGTCCGCGCTCGATGCCGCTTTTCGCTTCCGAATCGAGCGGCCTGAGCGGCGACCTCACGGTGCCCACCGGAGCGCCAAGCAAATCCATGACATGCTTTGCCGCGGCCATGTATCCGTGTCTGGCCAAAAGTCGGATGATGCGCACCGAGCGTTCCTGTTCCAGGCGCGCGGTGGCGAGGTCGCCCTTCTGGAACGCCGCGATGAGGCGGTTGTAAATCGGGGCCGCGAAGTTGTAGCTGCTTCCCACGGCGCCACGGATGCCAAGGGCCAGCGAAGGCAGCAACGCCTCGTCAATGCCGAAGAGAATGTCGAAGGATCCCGAGGAATGCGTGAGGCATTCGAGCAACTGGGGAAGGTCGGAATTGGTATACTTGATTCCTGCCAGTTGCGGGATTTTGGCTGGCGCCTTGTCCAAAAAAGGCACCATCCCCAGGGAAACGCCCGTCAGCGCGGGGATGTCGTAGAAGTAAAACGGCAGGTCGTGTGCCGCCGCGGCGACCGGTGCCAGGAACCCGATCAGGTCATCGACGCTGGCGGGTTTCAGGTAGGAGGGAGCCACAGCCGAAATGGCGTGGGCTCCACTCTTGCGGGCCGCCCGGGCCAGCGCGATGGCATCCGCCTGGCAGGTGGTGCCCACATGGGCCACGATCTTGAGCGTGGTTCCCTTGGCAACCCGGGCCCAGGCATCGGTGAGCGCGATCCGTTCCCCCACGGACAGGGACGAGCTTTCGCCCGTGGTTCCGCAGACGAAAGCGGCCGCAACCCCGCTGGAGAGCAACCTTGATGCCTGCGCCTCCACGGCCTGCGGATTGAGCAACCCCTGGGAGTCGAATGGTGAGTGGACGGCGGCCACGAGACCTTCAAGGCGATGGTGCATGCTTGGTTCCTGTCATGGCTGACGGAGTGAACGGTTGAAGAAGGTGACAACCGGGCCCACATCCTTGAGGCCATGGGGATGATGATCCTGTCCCGGCTTGATGATCCTCTCAACCGGGCCGCCCAAGGCCTTGTACCTGTCATAAACGATTCCTGAATTTTCTTGAGCGGGCACCACCGTGTCGGAATCGCCGTAAACAAGCAGGATTGGTATTTTTCGCCCCGCCAGGGGCGAGAGGTTGTCAACCGGATTGGCCTTGGAGGAGACGGCCTCGGCGTCACTTCCGAAGCCATAGGCCTTGAGCAATTTCGCCCATTCGGCCTCCGACCCCTTGCCTGTTCCCAATTTTTTGGGCTTGCCGCCTGGCCAGCTTTTGAAGTCGCAAACGGCGTTGTCGAGGTAGACGGCAAGGGTCTTTTCCGGATGGGCCGCCGCCCAGTTCATGCAGTAGAGGCCCCCCCGGCTCAAACCGATCAGTCCTGGCCGCGGGTGAAGCCCATGCTCCTCAACCATCGCCTTGTGAAAATCTTCCCACACTTTGATGGCCTTGGGTGAGCCGAACAAGTCGGGAACCCGGAGATAGGCCAGATGCCATCCCGACCGCACGAGGGCCGCGTCGGCATCGGCAAAGGCTCCAAAAAATTCACCACGCCAGACCCAGGGGTTGCCCGGCAGCGGCTTGTCGGGAACGACGATGATCGCGGTGGTGTCCCCGAATTTGAAGTCATGACGGGCCAATCCGTTCCACTGGGATTTGGCGCCTTGCCAAGGCTTGGGTTCAGCGGATTGGCACTGGCCAATCATTAATGAGAAAAGAAAGGCCGCGGTGAGGAACCGCTTGAGGTTCATGGTCAGGATGGGGATCATGAAGTCTGTCACCGCCTGCTTGTCTAGTCCGATGGAATCATCATGCTGAGTTCAAGATGGGTCATCAAGCCGGGTGCATGGATTGGCCTTGCGGCCATCCTGGCCTTGGGCGTCGGAATCGCGTTATGCCAGCCGCCACCCGGCCCGCCGCCATTCGAGCTTGGCCGTCTCCTGCCTCCTGGCCTTCGCCAGCAACTTGATCTCACCGACGAGCAGAGGGAAAAAATCGAAGGATTGGAGTCCTATGCCAAGTCGAAGTTGGAGGACATCCTCACCCCCGATCAGCGCAAGGCGTTGGAATCGAAAGCTGGAAGGCGACGGACAACTGTCGTTCCAAAACTGCCCGACAAACCCGGGCCCGCGGTTGTGGCCGGTGGCGCGCTTGAGGTGGACGGCGGAACCGATGGGCCAAAGTGGTTGATTACCGGCGATGCGTCGGAAGGGGGATTGGGCATCGCCTCGCGGGAAGGCGGGCTTCGCGGGCTGAGGTTTCCCAGCGGCGCCGACAGCAATGGAGACGGGAAAAAGGCGGGCGGCGCCCGCATCGCCATCAGGGGAGTCGGGAAGGCGGGTCGGTGGTATTCCCTGAAAGTCCGGATGCTCGTTCAGGACGGCTTCAAGGTTGCCCGGGAAGACCAGCCAAGGATCAAGGTGTCGTTCTTCAAGGATGAGGGAAACAACAGCCTGGATTCGATTTCAAAATCGCTTTCCCCGGTGATCGCCGCGGACCGGATCCATTTGAAGGATTCCGGAACCAACAAGAACCTTGGCCGGGCCACATGGCGATGGGTGGGTTTTGATTTCCGGACGCCGTTTCCCGAAGTCGACACCATCCATGTCTCCTTGGAATACGAGGGCGGCATGGGGGAGGGGCCATCCGCGGAAGCTTGGGTTTCCGACATGGAAATCATGCCGCTGCCTGACAGGACGCCCGTGGCGGCCACCACGGCAAGGCCCGTGCCCGCCCGGGA
>JAGWVO010000227.1 GCA_018970845.1 Planctomycetota bacterium | reverse complement strand
GGTGCGGAAGCGCCATCAGGAAATTCACAAGGTCCCAACCGGCCTTGGCAGGGGCGGAATCACCCAGGTTGGCCTTCGGCATGGCGCATGGGGGGATTCCCCGTGCTATGCGGTAATAAATGTCAAGGGGGCGCCTGCCACCCTTGTAACGCGACGAGGTAAGATTGGCCGGCCTGACCACCGAACCCCACACCTCGAACCTGAGATCGCTCTGCCTTCCGTAATCAGCATGGCAATTGACGCATTGCGCCTTGAACAGCGCGTGGCCTGCGATGATTGATGCCGGGGGAATCGGCTTGTCCTCGGGATAGGGATAAGCGGGAACGGGTATTGGGTTTTTGTTGGCCGCAATGTATTCGCGAAGCATCCTGTCGATGTGCTTTCCCGCGTACAACTTGATGGACGGTGCGGACAGCTTGGCCATGAAGTCATCGACATCAGCCTCGGGATCCTCCCATTCCAATGTGGTCGAAAGCATCCTCTTGTAACGGATGACCTCCTCCTGGGCAGGGCTTTTGGCCACGGCTTGTGATGTTTCCTTGTCTTGCCTGAGGATCCCCGTGATGACCGCTTGTTCGAGTTCTCCCCGGCAGCTCAGATGGATAACATAGGCCGCCAGCGACTCCAGCGGACCGTCGCCCAGCAAGGCGAACGATGGCATGGAGGTTCCTTCCAGGCCAACCCTCAGGGTTTTCACGAGGTCGTCCATGCGCGGACGAGCCTTGAGCGGTTGAAATCCCGTTGGGAGTTTGTGCTCAGCCGTGGAAATGAACTTGAAGTCACCGGTCCGCAGGTCGCGTGGGGCGGGGCTTAGCCATAGACTGGCCGCTCCCAGACCATCACCGGTGACTCCATGGCACTGGACGCAGAGACGACGGTAAAGCCTTGATCCTTCCGCAAGCTTGGATTCATCCAAGCCGAGTTCGACAGAAAGGGTGGCAATCAAGGGGGTGTCGGTGGCGCCCACGCGCGGCTTCCCCGGATCGCCAAAGTGCCGCGCGGATTCTTCCTTGAGCGCGGCCATCCAGCCAGAAGCCCAAGCCACACCTTTGATGCATTGGGGATCGAGCACCGAGACTCCCCGCGAGACCAGCCAATCGACCGAAACCGGTGGTTTACCGGGCGGGGGGAATCCGGGTGGGCCTTGATCGGGGTGCTTTTCCATCAGCACGACCGGGCTTGTTCGGTCCGGATATTCAAGCTCATCGTTCAGTTCGACGCGGCCACATCCGCTTGAGGCCATGATCAGGAGGAAACCCGCGGCCAAGACCAATGCAGTTGTTGGAAATGGTTTTGCCATCAGCTCCAATCCGACCTTCCAGACTTATGCGCGCGAATGGATTCCAGAAACTAACCGGCAAGAGGCATGCCGAGGCCACAAGGAATCGATTATGGCACGAATCGGCAGGCTTGCAACGACGGCGAACGCACGGCTAGGCCACTTTTTCCCGGATTTGGGAATCAGGATCGCGGCGGTATCCAAGAGGGGGGAAAACCAGGCTTGATGTCACGATTGGAAAGGATTCCGTACAGATCGGGCCTTCGGTCGGCGGTCCTGTGGATTTCATGGGCGCCTTGAACCCTGACCAGGTGTTTTTTTCTGGAACGGACCGGGTCGACCAGGCCCCTGAGAACCGCTGGTTCGTCGTTGGACGAGCAGGCGACGAATGTGCCGTCCGGCGCAACGATTCGGCTTTCCCCAAGAAACCGGAATCCCGATTCCGTTCCGGTGCGGTTGCAGGCGGCAAAGTACAAATGGTTTTCCACGGCCCGCGATGTCACGAGATGGTCGATGACAGTCCTGGCGCCCTCAGGCCAGTTGGTGGGCAGGACGATCAGGTCGGCACCCAGCAGGGCAAGGGCTCGTGGGGCCTCTGGAAAGCTGCCGTCATAGCAAATGATCATTCCCACCATGAGTCCACCGATGTCGTGGACTTGCCACGGGCCATCCCCCGGTGAAACCCAACGATCCACGCCCAGCCATGGCAAATGGGTCTTCCGATACCATCCGACATGCCCATCGGGGCCCGTCAGAACCGCCGTGTTGTAAAGTCGGCTTTCGCCATCCCTTTCGAGAAAACCAAGGCATGAGTGGACGCGCAACCGGGCGCAGGCCTTGGCGATGGCTTCAAGTGGTGCCCCGTCCCGACGGATGGCCCTTTCAATGGCGGCATCCTTTGAAGGGAAGCCATAACCTGTGAGCATGCATTCCGGAAAAATCACAAGCTTCGACCCGGCCGCGGCCTCTGATTCCAAATGGTCCAGAACCGTCCGGGTGTTGTGATCAATATCACCAAGCGAAACATCGGTTTGGACGCAGGAAATGGGCCAGGCGGGCATGTCAGGATTTCCATGAAGGATTTGTGTTTCAGTTGATGGGACCGCGTCCGGCCATTCTGACCGCGCATGACACGGCTTGATTGCCAAGCCATTGGTCCCAGGCGCCATGATCGGAGATATCCACGCCTTCGGATTGGGCTTGCGATTGGAGATGCCGCTGCAACGAATGCAGGAATGATGAATCAATCAGATCAGGATGCTTGGCCAATTGACTGTGAAGGACCCGGTAAACCAATTTCCATTCCTGATTCGGATGGACAGACCAATTCATCGGTTTGGCTCCGGTCGGGCAGTCGGGCTGATCTTGCTAGGATCATATCAACCATCCACCGGCACCTGGGATGGCCGGAGTTTGATTCATGCGCCTTCTTCTCACCAACGACGACGGTTTCGACGCCCCCGGACTGGCGGCCCTCTGGCAGGCCAGCGAGGGTTTGGGCCAGAGGACGATAGTCGCTCCCGACCGCTGCCATTCCTGCGCTGGCCATGGAATCACCGTTCACAGACCAATCAGGCATGCGCGCCGAAACGAAAACGGATTCGCGACGGATGGAACCCCGGCCGATTGCGTTCGGCTTGGCTTGCACGGCCTGGTGGAAAGGCCCGATGTGGTTCTTTCAGGAATCAACGCCGGGGGAAACCTGGGGGTTGATGTTTATCATTCAGGAACGGTTGCCGCCGCTCGTGAGGCCGTATTCCACGGATTGACCGGGGTGGCCCTTTCGTACTACCGGGCGGCCGGACATGAGTTCGACTGGGTCTCAGCCGGTGTTCGCGCCGCCAAGGCCTTGCGGTTTGTCCTGTCAAAGCCTCCACAAGGCGGATTTGTTTGGAACATCAACCTTCCAAGCCTTGCGCCCGGTGATCTTGAACCTGAAATTGTCGAATGCCTGCACCACAGCTCGCCATTGCCCGTTTCGTTCCAGCAGGATGCTTCGGGAGCTTTCATTTACCGGGGAGAATATCATCGCCGGCAGAGGCCTGCCCAAGGCGATGTCGCCGCCTGTTTTGGCGGGGCGATCGCCATTTCCAGAATCCCGGTTTGAGCAAGCAGTGTTGTCAGGCGGCCATGCTTGCCATGACGAGCGCGGCGTTCTGTCCACCAAAGCCGAAACTTGTGGAGAGGGCGCGGCGGATCGGAAGGTCGCGCGCGCTGTTGGGAACATAATCAAGGTCGCATTGGGGGTCGCGGCGTGTCTGGTTGATGGTCGGCGGCGCGATGCCGGTGTGAAGGCTCAGGGCCATGGCCACGGCCTCGACGGCACCGGCGGCACCAATGAGATGGCCGATCATGGATTTGATCGACGAAAGCGGAAGTCCCTTGGCCGCTTCGCCAAAGACCCGCTTCACCGCCATGGTTTCCATGAGGTCGTTCAGGCGCGTGCTGGTGCCGTGGGCGTTGACATAGTCGATGTCGGAAGGATTGAGCTTGGCCTCGCGGAGAGCCCATTGGATGGCCCGCACCGCGCCGCCAGCCTCGGGGTCGGGCTTGGTGATCGCGTAGGCGTCAAAACTGCTTCCGAGCCCAAGCACCTCGGAATAGATTCGGGCGCCACGGCGGCGGGCGTGCTCATAATCCTCGAGAACGAGGACACCGGCGCCTTCCCCTAGCACGAATCCGTCGCGTTCAGCGTCGAACGGTCGCGAGACCTGGGAAGGATCACGCTTGGCTGGACTGAGCGCCCCGAGAGAACTGTAGGCCAGCATCAGCAATGGATCGATCCGGCTGTCGGCCCCTCCGGCCAGGACATAATCCGCATCACCCCGCTGGATCAGCCTGAATGCCTCGCCAACGGCTTGGGTTCCGGCCGCGCAGGCCGTGGTGATCGTGTTATTGGGGCCCTTGGCGCCTTGCATCAGGGATATATGGGCGGCGATCATGTTGGGGAGATATTTGAGAATCCACATTGGAACCATGGCCCGCGGACCCATCTTGCCAAGTTCCTGGGTTTTCAGCCCTTCCGTGGCCGAGCAGGCCCCCGCCAGCAGCGGGGCGATTTCCGGGAGGTCGATGGGAACCAGTCCGGTTCCCATCACGACGCCGAGCTTTTCCTGGTCAATCCGGTTGGGTTCGAGGCCGCTGTCCGCCATCGCCAGTTTCGCGGCGGCGATCCCGAACCGGCTCGCCCGACCCATGATGCGGGCGCATTTTCGATGCTCGGCGGGCAGGTATGGGATGATGTCGAAGTCGGCGACTTCGGCGGCGACCTTGGTGGGATGTTCCGAGGCATCAAAGGAGCGGATCGGCCCTACCCCGCTGAGGCCATTGACGCACGAATGCCAGAACTCTTCCTTGCCGAACCCGTTGGGCGCGACAACTCCAAGGCCAGAAACAACGACGCGGCGCATGGGGCGGACCCGTCAGGTGGCGCCCTGCCTCCGGCAAGGTCGACGCACCTTGTCCCCCGATTGCCAACCATGGCTTCGGACGACGATTGCTTCAACCCAAATTACCCAGACGCTCACGGCTTTTCAATTAGAAATCATGATCCAAACCGGCTTGCGCATCCATTTTGCGGAACTGGAAGCCCGCAAATTTGGAAAGACCGATTCCTTGGTCGCTCGATATTCCCGCCCGGATTGCTAGCCTGACCTAACGACTCCCCGAAACTTGCCGTCTTGGAGGGCCGATTCCATGGCCACCGGTCGCGTCTCCTGGTTTTCCCGGGGTGACATCAACGCGTTTTTCGGGCTAATTCTCGACAACATCGCCGTTCTTTTGGTCCTCCTCACCACCATCACCACGGCGCTGCCTTTCGCCGAGCAGCAAGCCAAGGGCCAGTTTGGTTTCTCCCAGGAATTTGTCCTGGGCCACATGATTCCCGGGACGGCCCTGGGGGTTTTGGTGGGGGACTTGGTTTACACCGTCATGGCCATCCAACTGGCCAGAAGGACAGGCCGTTGCGATGTCACCGCGATGCCTTTGGGCCTCGACACGCCCAGCACTTTTGGAATGGCTTTTTTGGTTCTGCTTCCGGTTCTCAGGCGCGCCTGCCTTGAAGGCCCTCTTACCCAGGGGGATCACGACAAGGCGATGCTGTTCACATGGCATGTCGGGTTGGTAGTCCTCATGCTGGTCGGCGTCATCAAACTTGTGCTCGCTCCGCTTGGGAACCAGGTCAGGAAGATGATTCCAAGGGCCGGGCTCCTTGGGTCTTTGGCCGCGATCGCCTTGGCCCTGATAGCCTTTTTGCCCTTGGTGAATGATGGTATCGCTGGGGTGCCGCTCATCGGCATGGCGAGCCTGATGGTGATTTTGGCCACGCTGGTCGCGCACAGGCGATTTTTCGCGAATATTCCGGGAGCCTTGGCGGCCCTGCTTGTCGGGCTTCTCGTCCATTTCTGCGGAATGCTCGTGGAAAGGCTCTCCGGGATACCCATGGTGCCGCCCCTCAGGATGCCCGAGTTGACATTTGTCCCGCCCGTGTTGTGGCCGTTCGGCGATGGGGACTCCGCCTGGTGGATGTCGGTCTGGACGGAGGCCTTGAGATTCCTGCCCGTGGCCCTTCCGTTCGCGCTTGCGACCGTGGTGGGCGGCATCGACTGCGTTGAAAGCGCCGCCGCCGCGGGGGATGAGTACGACACCCGGGGAGTGTTGCTGACCGAGGCGGTCGCAAGCCTGTTGGCTGGCGTTTTCGGCGGGGTCATCCAAACAACGCCCTACATCGGCCATCCCGCCTACAAGAAGATGGGGGGGCGTTCCGGTTACACTCTCGCGACGGCCCTGCTGGTCGGACTGGGAGGGCTCACGGG
>JAGWVO010000226.1 GCA_018970845.1 Planctomycetota bacterium | reverse complement strand
TACCTTGAGCTTGATGAATTTGCCGGATTGTACCGGGAGGGCATCATCGGCGATGCCGACATTGCCGAGGGGATCGACCGTTCGGGAATCTCGCTGGAGTCCTTGCCCCAAGGATGGACGGCTATTCAGTGGGTGAGCCTGTTTTTGCTGGGCCCCGCTCCCGGGCATGCCCGGGCCAGCCGGGATTGGATGGTGGGCGAGAGGCCGCCGCGCGGACTGAGGGGGCATGATCCGGTTCATGTCTGGAACAGGGTCAAGGCGCTTCCTTGGAATTCCGGCGGCCATGCTCCCACGCCGGCCGATGACTTGCCCCTGATTGAACTGCTGTCCCGCAACGAGGCGGAAATACCCTGGCAAAGGCTCAGGCAGGAACTGGGGCCCCTGTGCGCGATGTACCTCGACCGGGGCTCGGCCGACTGGTCGATGCCCTCGCGGAAATCGGGGTTCCTCAAGTTCGCCCTGGGAATCATGGCCGACCAGCCGACAACCCAGGCCTGGCTGGCGGACGCGGGCCGGGAAGCCCGGGAAGCGCTCGACCGCGAGGTTTCGGCGGAGGACCTGCTTTCGGAACTTCTGTTCTGGCAGCAACCGGACGAGGCGCGGCATGGGGCGATCCTGAGGCGCAGCATGATGGCGCATCCGGGTTGGGCCGGGATGATGTGGCGGCTGGAGTGCCAGCCAAACGAGCGCGCCGAGCCGGACCAACCCGTGAGCCTGGTGGATTACCTGGCCGTGCAACTGCTCCTGGAGAAGCACCTTTGCCTTGAGGCTTTCGGCGGCCCGGGGAATCGGCGCGGTTCGGGAGCCGGCCTGAGGTCCGACCTCACGATCACCTTGGATCCGGCGGGACGCCAGGCCAGGCATGCCCCCGATGAGGCATGGGACCTGTACTTTGCCATCGCGTCGCGTCCCCTCCCGGGCCTTTCGCTGCTGGAGGACCAGGACCCCCACGCCCTGTGCCATGCTGTTGAATCGTTCACCCGCGACCAGAGGCGCATGATATGGCAGGAGGCGTTCGAGGCGGCGTACCGGAACAAGGTGCTCGCCGGGTTCCGCGCCAGGCGGGCCAACCCCGACCCGGGTCCCGCGGCAAGGCCTGAATTCCAGGTGATGACCTGCCTGGACGACCGCGAGGAGTCGTTCCGCCGGGCAGTGGAGGAATTGTATCCGGACGCGGAAACCTTCGGCGGCCCGGGATTCTTCGGCTTGCCGATCCGGTTCACCCCGCTGGGCCAGGTGATCACCCAGGACCAGTGCCCGCTGCATGTGAAGGCGGCGCACCATGTGCGGGAGGTGCCCGCCGAGGTTCGCTCGCATATGAGGCTGCAGCAGCAGCAGAGCTTCAGCCGGATGATGCACCGGCTGGATTCGGCCAGCCGAAACAGTGTCAGCGGATCGCTTTTAGTGGGATTGATCGGCCTGTTGGCCTATCCGGCGGTGGTGGTGGGATTCCTGCTTCCGCACCTCGGGGCGCGCCTGCGCACCTCAATCGCCCGGTTCGTCCGCTCGTTCGTGAGGACCGACTTCGAGATGGCGCTGGAACCGGGAGAGGGAGCCTTCACGGCGGCCGAGCAGGCCGACCGGGTTCATGCCCTCATGGTGAACATCAACATGAAGGGGCCGTTCTCCCGCGTGGTGGCGTTCCTCGGCCATGGATCAACCAGCGTGAACAACCCGCACAAGTCGGCCTACGACTGCGGCGCCTGTGGTGGAAACGACGGGCTGGGAAATGCCCGCCTCATGGCCCGCCTGCTCAATCAGGTGGATATCAGGGCGGAACTCCAGAAAAGGGGTATCAGGATCCCGTCGGATACTTGGTTCGTCGGCGGCCTTCACGACACTTGCAACGACGCCGTGATTTTCGAGGACCTTGAAACGGCGCCCCGCTGGGCGACCGGCATGTTGGCCGAGGCCCAGGCCAAGCTAAGCAGGGCTGCGGCGCACAGCGCGCTGGAAAGGTGCCGCAGGCTGCATTCGGCCAAGGGCATCATGGCGGCGGGCCGGGCGCTGCGCCATGTGCAGGGCCGGTCGGCCGACCTCGGGCAACCCAGGCCCGAGTTGGGACACCAGAACAACGCCATGGCCTTCTACGGTCCCCGGTCGATGACCCGGGGCCTGTTCCTCGACCGGCGTTCGTTCCTGATCTCGTATGAGCCGGATGCCGATCCCGAGGGCGTCGCCATCGGGAAACTTCTACCCGGCATCCTGCCCGTGATATCCGGCATCAACCTCCAGTATTATTTCTCGCGCGTGGACAACGACACCCTCGGAAGCGGCACCAAGCTGCCCCACAATCCGGTCGGATTTTTGGGAGTGCAGGAAGGCGCCACGGGCGACCTTCGCACCGGCTTGCCAAAACAGGCCGTGGAGATCCACCAGCCCCTGAGGCTGCAGGTGATGGTGGCTTGCCGAGCCGGAATCTTGGAGTCGATTCTCGGAAGCCAGCCGGAGGTGGCCAGGATGGTTCGAAACGGCTGGGTGCGCCTGATTCGCATCGATCCCGATTCCGCGGAGGCCAGCATTCATATCGAGGGCAAGGGATTCGTGCCAGCGGGATCGTCCGGTTGGCCCGTGGCCGAGGTGGCCCGGTCGGCGGAATGGTTCGCCGGCCGGACGGAGAGCCTGGACCCGGCCTTGGTGGTTCCCTCGCCCCGCGGGGAGGTCTCCCATGCCTCCTGAAATTTCCCCCGACATCGCCTCGCTGCTGGTGACGATGATCATCGGGATTCCCGTGTCGACCAGCTTCCTCCTTGCCGTGTCGATGGCCTTCCTGAAACCGACGGAGGATTGGGAAAGGCCGGTTTCGCGCTTTGCGATAGGCGCGATGGGCGCCTGCCTGCTGCTGGTGGCCGCCATGGCGGGCGTGTGGGTGGCCGGCGGCATGAAGCCGATGGAACTGACGCTTCCATGGAAGGTGTTCAGCGAGTGGAACATATTCCTATACGACGGGATCAGCGCGCTTTTGAGCCTGGTGGCCACGCTGATGGGCCTGGCGACGATCCGTTTCTCGGCCACCTACCTTCACCGCGAGAGCGGCTTCACGCGGTTCATGGCAACGGCACTCTTGTTCTTGGGATCCATTTTGGGAGCCATATTCGCGGACAATCCGGTGCAGATGGCGGCATGGTGGGAATTCATCGGCGCCAGTTCGCTGCTGCTGATCGGTTTCTATCATGAGCGGCCGGGGCCGTGCTCCGGCGCCGTCGCCGTGCTGCGCCAATACCGCATCGCCGATGCCGGCATGCTGGTGGGCTGCGGCCTCATTTTGGCGAACGAGGTGCATGGGGAATACGGTTCCGCGGCGCTGCTGCCGCCCGAGGTGCGCGATGTCGCGGCGATCGGCTTTGCCGTCGCCGTGCTCGTGAAGAGCGCGCAACTCCCCTTCAGCGGCTGGCTCCCCCGGGCGATGGAGGGGCCCACGCCTTCAAGCGCCCTGTTTTATGGCGGTCTTTCACTTCATGTGGGCCTGCTGTTGGCGGCCCGACTTCACAGCCTTTGGGTCACTTCCCCATTCACGCAGTGGATGTTCATTGTTTGCGGCGGCTTGACCGCCATCGACGCGGGAATCCGCAGCCGCGTCCAACCCGATGCCAAGACGGCCCTGGCCTGGAGCGCGATGTCCACCGTGGGCGTGATGGTCGTGATGATCGGTATTGGCCTGTGGGCCTGGGTGGTGCCGCTGGTGGCCGGACACGCGGTGATCCGCTGGTACCAATTGATCCGTTCCCCGTCGCAGCCGATGGATTTGCTGTGGTACCGGAAGTCGATGGGCCTTCCGCTGGGAAAAGTCTCGGCGACACCCATGGCGGTTCACGCGTGGATATTGGCCAGGAAACTCTTCCAGGTTCCCTCGGAAATGGTCGGTCGGCTCCTTCAGGCCGGGCGCGCCGCCTGCCGCGCGCTGTTTCCCTTCAAGGTTCGCGTCTTGTCGAGCCTTTTGCCCCTGTTGGTGGCTCTTGGATATGCCTGGACCTTGTCCGATAGCCAAGTCGGCATGATCCTGACGATCGGCTCGGGGCTCATGGTTCTGGTGATGGCGCTGGCTCCTTTCCATGTGGCTGAAAACCGGCCGATGCTCACGGGTGCCGCGGGCGCCTGCGCGATCGCCATGACCGGCGCGCTGATGGCGTCCGACCATGACTTCAATTCCACGGTGCTGTTCGGCGGCGGTATTGTCATCACGGTGAGCGCGGTCATCAGCGTCCTCGGTTCCGACGACCTGGCCGACGCCCTTTCCGCGACGCTCAAGGGATCCACCGGCATGGCGTTATTGGCGCAGTCGTACGGGCATGGCATCGCGACGGGGGCAGCGGTTTTCCTTCTTTTCACGGGCCTCCTGGCCACCTGGCTTTTATCCTCCGTCGTGGCGCGCCTCGGCCCGGTGGATTGGAGCCGGTTGGGGGGCCTCGCCCGGATGGCTCCCCGGTTCCATGCCGGATTCCTTCTCCTTATGGGAGCGCTCATCGGAATGCCGCCATGGGTTTCCTTCCTGCTGGTGGACGGGGCGATGGAATCAGCTTCGGCGTTTTCGCCATGGATGTGCCTTGTCCTTGCCGGTTTTTGGGCGGCGGTGGCCTTTCGCCTGGGTCGGCTCACCATGGAATGCTGCTGGGGGCCGCCCCGCGGCTTGGTGTCAGACGGTCCCATCCCCGACCTGCTCGACCGGGAATGGATTCCCGTTCTGGCCGTTTCGCTTCTTCTGGGCGCCACGGGATTGGTGCAAAGCCTGGGAATCGGCCACCATACTCCCGAGCACGAGGCTAGCCATCATTTTGCCATGGGAATCGACCCATCTGATGGTATTCAAGCTATGAGCGCGAATGAAAAGGAGTTCGTGAAATGACCTCCGCGGAAGTTGCCCCCGTTCCCAAGGAAGGAGGCGCGGGCACCATGATCAAGGACGCGTTGGCCGGTTTCCTTGTCTTCCTCATCGCCATGCCTCTTTGCCTGGCGATCGCCAATGCCAGCGGATATCCGCCCATATGCGGGATCTGGACAGCGGTTGTGGGCGGGATCCTCTGCTCGTTCATCACGGATTCCCAACTCACGATCAAGGGCCCCGCGGCAGGCCTCATCGTGATCGTGGCCGGTTCCGTCACCGGCTTCGCCGAGCATTATGGCCTCGACCTCAAGGACAAGGACCAGGCGATCGAGGCGTTCAGGCTATCCCTCGGCGTCGGGGTTGTGTCCGGTGTGATCCAAGTCATGTTCGGACTTTTTCGATTCGGAAAAATTATCGAATTTTTTCCAATGGCTGCCGTGCATGGAATGCTTGCCTCGATCGGGCTGATCATCATCTCCAAGCAGGCGTATCCGATGCTTGGGATCAAGCCGGCGGCGAATGTCGAACCGCTTCACCTGCTGATCCAGTTGCCCGGCCGGATCATGGAGACCGAGCAACCGGTGGCCGTGGTCGGGCTGACCTCCCTTGCGATCTTGTTCACCTTCTTCTTCGTGCCGTTCAAGCCACTCAAGAAGATTCCTTCCCAGTTGGTGGTGCTGCTTGTGGCGGTGCCGATGACGCTACTTGTGCCGATGGTTGCCGGGCCCTACCAGGGAGGAACCATCGAAAAGGCCTTCATCAGCGTGCCGAATGTGTTGGCCAAACCCGGGGAAGCGTTTTACTTCCCTAATTTCGAGGGATTGGCCACCGCCGTTGGCATGGAGTATCTCGTCCTCTTTTGCCTCATCGGAAGCCTGGAATCGATGCTAAGCGCCAAGGCGGTGGACCTGCTCGACCCGCTCAGGCGAAAATCCGACATGAACCGCGACTTGATGGCCGTCGGCGCCGCCAACACCGCCGTGGCGATGCTCGGCGGCTTGCCGATGATCTCCGAAATCGTCCGCTCATCGGCGAACATCAACAACGGTGCCCAAACCCGCGCCGCCAATCGGTTCCACGGGATTTTCCTTTTGGCCTTCGTGCTTCTTTTGCCCGGGCTCATCAACATGATTCCCATGGCCGCTCTCGCGGCCATGCTGGTTTTCACCGGCTACCGCCTTGCCTCGCCCAACGAGTTCATCAAGACATGGAAGATCGGCCCCCAACAACTGACAGTCTTCGTCGGCACGATCATCGTGACATTGGCGACCGACCTGCT
>JAGWVO010000225.1 GCA_018970845.1 Planctomycetota bacterium | reverse complement strand
CTTCCCCGGTCTTCCAATCCGGATGATCCGTGAGGATGGCACCCCGGAGTGTTATCCGGGCGGTGCGCCACATTCCTGCCGCGATGCGAACGCTTTCCCGCGGGGTTTGGCGCGAAGAATCCCTGCCATGGCCTCATCCATCACCTCGATGAACGGTTTCCGCACGACCTCCAGGATTTGAGCTTAACCGGTCAACAGCCGGCCTGTCTTTCGCGACTACCATAAAACTAGACTCCGGAGGCGCGCCGCGTGGGCTACCGAAACCTGACCGATTGCGTTGGCGACCTCGAGCGGCACGGAATGCTCAGGCGGATCGACGCCGAAATCGATCCGCGGCTTGAAATGGCTGAAATCCAGAGGCGGGTCTATCGCGCTGGCGGGCCGGCCCTCCTGTTCACCCGCCCCAAGGGTTGCCGTTTTCCGATGCTCTCGAACCTGTTCGGTTCGCTCGAGCGCACCCGGTGGATCTTCCGCGACACCCTCAACCGCATGGAGCACATCATGCGGCTCAAGGGCGACCCGGCCTGGGCCTGGAGGCGGCCTTGGCGCACCGCGGGAGTGCCCCTTGCTGGATTCCATGCCCTACCCCGGGTGGGCTGGTTCGGTCCGTCCACCCGCCATGAGGCCAGGCTGGGCGAATTGCCCGGGCTGGTTTCGTGGCCAGGCGATGGCGGACCTTATGTGACATTGCCACTCGTTTATTCCGAATCGCCTGCCCGTCCGGGTTGGATGAAATCCAACCTCGGCATGTACCGGGTTCAACTCGCCGGCGCGCATCATGAGCCCGACAGGGAGGTGGGCCTGCACTACCAGATCCACAGGGGAATCGGCGTTCACCACGCCGAGGCGATCGCCCGGGGCGAGGCATTGAGAGTGGCCATCTGGGTGGGAGGCCCGCCGGCGCTCACCGTGGCCGCGGTGATGCCCCTGCCGGAGGGAGTGCCCGAGGTCGCCTTCGCCGGCGCCCTGGCCGGGCGTGGCATCTGGTACCACCGGCCGCGCGACTCCCAAGGCATGGCCATGCGCCTTCTGGTGCCTTCACAGGCCGACTTTTGCATCGTCGGAACCGTGGATGGCGGGAACACCAAGCCCGAGGGTCCCTTTGGGGACCATTTGGGCTATTACAGCCTCAAGCACGATTTTCCAGTCATGCGGGTGGAGCGGGTCACCCACCGTCCCGGCGCGATCTGGCCCTTCACCGTGGTGGGTCGGCCGCCGCAGGAGGACACGAGTTTCGGGGAATTCATCCATGAGTTGGCCGCGCCCGTGCTTCCCGCCGTGTTGCCAGGTGTGAGGTCGGTGCATGCCGTCGACGCCGCCGGGGTGCATCCGCTCCTTCTGGCCGTTGGGAGCGAACGGTATGTGCCGTACGCGCGCGAACGCATTCCGCAGGAGTTGCTCACGCAGGCGTTCGCCATATTGGGCCAGGGGCAGCTTTCCCTGGCGAAGTATCTGCTGATCGTCGCTGGAGACGACGACCCGTCCCTGAGCGCCGACGATATCGACGGCGTGTTTCGCCACCTGCTGCTCAGGGCCGACTGGCGCCGTGATGCGCATCTGATCACGCGCACGACGATCGACACGCTCGATTACTCGGGAGACGGCCTGAACAGCGGATCCAAGGTGATTCTGGCGGCGGCGGGCGCCCCCCGGCGTGAATTGCCGAGCGAGGTCGATGGTTCCATGTCGTTCCCCGAGGGTTGGGGCGCCCCGCGGGTGTGCGCCCCCGGCGTGCTGGCGTTGAGCGGGCCGGCCTGGGAACGCGCCGGTTCGGGGGGGCGGGCCGACGCGAGGCGCCTTGCCGTTTCGCTTGGGTTGGAACATCCGGTCAACCGGTTCCCGCTCATCCTGCTGGTGGACGACAGCGAATTCACCTCGGCAAGCCGGGAAAACTGGCTATGGGCCGCGTTCACCCGGTCGAATCCCGCGGCCGACCTTCACGGCATCGGCGAGTCGATTGCGGACAAGCATTGGGGGTGCGCCGGTTCCCTTGTGATCGACGCGAGGCGCAAGCCTCATCATGCCCCGCCCTTGGTGGAGGATCCGGAAGTGACCCGGCGCGTCGAGGCCATGGCCGTTCGCGGAGGGCCGCTGGAAGGACTTTTCTAGCCAGTTTCAGGTTGTTTCAGATGTCTTTCCGCGAGAACAGGAACATGCCGACCACGGCGCTGGCGAGGCAGGCGCCGCCGGCGTACATGCCCACCTGCATCAGCATCTCGCGGGTGAACTCGCCCTTGAGCACATATGGGAGCTTTTGCAGCACCCACTCGGGCGTGGGCACCGAATGGGGCAGCGCCCCGAAGACCACGCCCGCGGCGTAGAGCAGCACCCACAGGGCCGCCGCGGCGGCCAGGGGACGGGCGAACAACGCGCTCATCATCACGCCCAGGCTGACGACCACCGCGAGCATCGCGCCCGACATGGCCACGGCGGCCGCGCCCCCCTCCACGGTGACATCCTCATGCAGCACGAAGCGCGCGCCCGTGATCGCGATCGCCCCCAGCAGCGCGTGCCCCAGCATGATGGCGAGCAGGCGGCCATGCCATTTGCCGAGATAGTACTGGTGCCGGCTGATGCCGCGTGAAAGGATGCTGTCGGCAAGCGATCCCCGCTCCGCCGCGATCGCCCCCGCGGCGATCACGCCCACCAGCGCCACGCTGCCCACCAGCATGCCGCGCATGAGGTGGATGATCACATGGGAGGCCGGCTGGATGATCTTGGCCTCGTGGTGAAGGCCCCAACGGTAGGTGAACAGGCCGATGGCGGTGAGAGCCACCACCAGCACCCACGACCGGTAAACCCACGACCGCAGCACCTGCAGGAAATCGGCTTCCATCACGGCCCAGTAAGGCAGCCAGGGCAGGTACGAAACCTGCGCCGGTTCGGGGTCGGATGCCATGCCGCGGTTAGGCAGCCTGACGATAGATGCGGGTGAAGCCACGCTGTTCCTCTTTTTCCACGAGGTCCAAGTACGCCTCTTCGGTCTGCTGGCCGACGCTCCGGATGCCGACCAGGGTGAGCTTGCCGTCGCTGAGCGTCTGGAAGACCTGCGCCAGCGAGGAAGCCGCCACGGCATCCTCCTGGAGTCGGAGGGTGATGCGCCGGTGTTCGAGCGAGGCGTGCTGCACATCGCCGAGGGTCTTGATCGTGGCCAGGGCGCGGGTGACGCTCTTCTGGTCTCCGTCGACATCAATCTCGTAGTGGTTGCGGCGCATCCGCGTCTTCAGGTCGTGCAGGGGGCCGCTGTAGATCAGTTGACCGTGGCTGAGAACCGCCGCGTGGTTGCAGACCTCGTCGATGTCGCCAAGGTTGTGGCTTGAGACAATGAGGGTCTTTTCCTTGCTCAGCCCCTTGATGAGGTCGAGCATGCTGCGGCGGGCCTCGGGGTCGAGGCCATGGGTGGGCTCGTCCCAAATGAGCAGGTCGGGATCGTTGATCAGGCTCGTCGCCACCGCCAGGCGCGCCGTCATGCCGTTGGAGAAGGTGTCGATCTGGGTGCCGCCGGCGCCCAGCAGGTCGACGGCTCTCAGCAGCATCCCCATTCGCGGCTTGCGGACATCGCTTGGCAAGCCGAAAAGCTTGGCCATGTAGTCGAGGTAGGTGATCGGCGTCATTCCCTTGGGGAACCGGGGGTTCGTGGGGATGTAGCCGATGCGGCGCCTGAGGGCGGCGCTGTTGGGGGTCATGTCCTCGCCGAACACGCGGGCGCTGCCGGCGGTCGGGCGGTGCAAGCCGATGATGAGGCGCAGCAGCGTGGTCTTGCCGGCTCCATTGGCGCCCAGCAATCCCAGCACGCAGCCCCGCTCCAGACGGAGCGAGACATCGTTCAACGCGATATGGCGGTTCTGGTAGATCTTGGTGAGTTGAACGGTCTCAACCACCGGATCTTCCGCAGCGACTTCCGCCACGGCATTCCCTCCCACGCCGGCACCATCCCCAACGATGGGACTTCCTGTCCCATCTCCTCATTCATCGGTGCATCATGGGCCGAACATCAGCAGGATCGGGAAATCTGCCCGGTTTCACCATCCGTATGGAGGTTGACCAGGGCGTTCAGGTTTTCGTATCTTGCCCGGTCATGCGCTTCTTGCCACGGATGGTCCGGATTATCCCCCTGATTTTGGCCATGGCCGCCGCCACGGCCTACGCCGTTGTTTCGCTCGGATTGCATCAGACGGGACTGGCCATACCCGCCACGCACGATGGCGACGGATTGATGATGCTGCAATGGATCGACGCGATGGCCCGTGGCGAGGGTTGGATGGGTGATTCGCGGGTCGGACTTCCGGGCAGTCAGGATTTGGCGGATTATCCGCGCGCCGACCTGCTTCACCTGGCGGCGCTTCAGGCGTTGTGCCGGTTCCACTCCGATCCCGCGGTGGTGATGAACCTGGCGTTGGTCGCGGACTTCCCCCTCATTGTTCTCTCGGCCCACCTGGCGTTCCGGTGGTTGGGAATCGGCCCTTGGATCTCAGGCGCCCTGGCGACGCTGTTCGCCTGCCTGCCTTATCACCTGTCCCAGGTGAACCACCTGTTTTTGGCCGGTTATTTCCTGGTTCCATGGCAGTTGATGCCGGCGTTGGCCCTGGCCCGGTCGGTGGATGCGAAGTCTGCCGAATCCAACCAGGTGCGATGGTGGGATCCGCTGGTGGCCTTCGCGGGTGGCTTGGCAGGCCTTTATTACGCGTGGTTCGCCAGCTTTCTGGTGGTTGCCGCGGCGGCACGTTCCGGATTGTGCCGGAAATCGTTCCGGCCGTTGGTTGCCGGCTTGGCTCTCGCGTTCGCCGCCGGCCTCGGCTGCGCGATCGGCTACTTGCCGACAGCCTACCGGCAAGACGGCCCCAATCCCATGGTGGGAGCCAGGTTGCCGCTGGAATCCGAGGTTTTCGCCCTCAAGCCGCTCAACCTCTTGTTGCCTTCCGAGGGGCATCCCACCGGCTTGGGCGTCTTCCGCCGCGAATTCAACGGACCGCATCGTCCCCTCCACGAGGCTGAAACTTATTCAATGGGAGCTTGCGCCTCCGTGGGAGCGGTGGTGGCCCTGATGGCTGTGGTCGCGGGCCGGCGGGGCGGCCCGGTTGAATCGGCGGGTTTTCTGATCCTGATGCTGTTGGCATTGTCGGTGCCCGGAGGCTTGGGTTCCATGGTGGCTTACGCCGTGCCGGGCATACGCGTGCTCGGGCGGGCGGGTTTGCCCATCGCGTTCCTCGGGTTGGTCGCGACGGCCTTCACGCTCATGCCCGGCTTGGGGGGCCGGGGCGCGCTTCAGGTGGCCTTGTCGGCGGTTTTGGTGGCCATCGGATTGGCCGACCAGCGGTGCAAGCCGACCGCGGCGAATCCCCCGGAGCGATCCCGCGACTGGGAAGCTCTCAGGGAGTTCGGGATGGAAATCGGGCATCGCGCCGGCGCCGAGGCTCGGCATTTCCAGTTGCCCCATCTGGGTTATCCGGAAGCGGTGCCTACCGGCTCCATGGGGCCTTACGATCATTTCGCCGCGCCGCTTCATGTGCCGCGGGGGCGCTTCAGCTTTGGCGGCATCACCAACAGGCCGGCCGAGGCATGGTGCCGCTGGGTCGCGTCGCTGCCACCGCGCAAGATGGTGTCGCTTTTGGCGTCGGAAGGCTGGCGGGGCCTGTGGATCGACCTTCGTGGATTCCAAAACGCATCGGAGGTACGGGCGTCGTTCGAGCAACTACTGGGCCCGCCTCTGGAAAGCCGGGGGGCGGGGCGCCTCTGGTTCGCGATCAAGGCGCCCGATGGGGAGACCGTGCCCGTTTCCGCGCCCTTGGTGCGGCTTGCGGAAGGCTATCCGCTGGAGGGGCCCGGGCCGGCGAACCGGATGGCGGCCCGTTGCGGGCACCGAATCCGCCTGCTGGTGGACAATGCCGGGCCGCCCAGGCGGGTGACCGTGAAAATCGCGGCCGAGGAAGGATACGGTCATCCGGGCGGGGTGAGGGTGACGGGCATTGCCGAGGCGTCGCTTGCTTTCGGCGGCCATCGCCTGTCCGCGGAATTGCCGGCGGATGTTCCCACGGGCACCAGCCTGCTGGAACTGGAACCGTTCAACTCCCTGCGTTTGCAGGCTCCGTTGCCGCTGAATCGTTTTGCCGCGT
>JAGWVO010000224.1 GCA_018970845.1 Planctomycetota bacterium | reverse complement strand
AGCAATTCCATGGTCGAGCGGGTGGCGGACCTCAACGAGTTTCCGGTCACCCTTGGCGCCCGGCAGGCCATCCTCCTCAAGGATGTCGGCAGGGCCGAGGATTCGGCGATGATCCAGACCTCGCGGGTGCGGATCGATGGCAGGAACGAGGTTTATGTGCCCATCTACCGGCAGCAGGGCGCCAGCAGCCTTGCCGTCGCGGACGGGGTGCGGGCCAGGATTCCGCACATGGAATCCAGGCTGCCACGGAAAACCTCCCTGTCCCTGGTGATGGACCAGACAGTGGCGGTCCGTGCCGCCCTCATGTCGCTGTTGGAGGAGGGAATCACCGGGGCCGCGCTGGTTTCCGCCATGATCCTGCTGTTCCTGGGGAACTGGCGGATGACCCTCATCGCCGTCATGTCGATTCCGCTGGCTATCTCGGGCGCGGTTTTGGGCCTGTTCGCCACGGGCAACACGATCAACCTGATGACCCTGGCCGGACTGGCGCTGGCCATCGGTCCGCTCGTGGATGACGCGATCGTGGAGCTCGAAAACAATCACCGCAACTATCACATGGGCAAGTCGCGGGTTCGCGCCGCCTTGGACGGCTGCGCCGAGGTGATGGTGCCCGTGCTGGTGGCGACCTGCACCACGGTGATCGTGCTGGCACCGCTCGCGTTCCTGCCCGGCGTTAGCGGTTTCCTGTTCAGGCCGCTGACCGTCGCGGTCGGTTGCGCGATGCTGACCTCGTTTTTGCTTTCCCGGACATTTGTGCCGATGATGTGCGCCCGTTTCCTGCCCGACCGGCACCTCTCCGGCGCCGACCGGGACGGGGATGCCGATTTCGCCGGCAGGCTGGTCGCGCCCTTCCAAAGGGGTATTGAGTCACTCACGGCGGGTTACGGCATGGCCTTGGCCTGGGTCCTCAGCCGGCGCTTCCTCGCCATGATCGCCGTCGCCATACTGTTCGCGGGCGCCTTGGCCATGGTTCCGGGAGTCGGCCGCGAATTCTTTCCCGTGGTGGATTCCGGGCAGATCAGCCTGTTTGTGAGGGCTCCCTCGGCGCTGCGCCTGGACGCCGCGGAAAAAAGGATCGCCGAGGTTGAGGAATTCATACGGGGCGCCATCGCGGAATCCGAGCGGGCCATGATCGTGTCGGAACTCGGCCTCAACCCTGATTGGTCCGCCGCCTACACGGCGAACTCCGGCCAGCAGGACGCCGTGATTCGCATTCAACTGACAACCAACCGGACGCTTTCGGCGCGGCAGCACGCCGAAAGGCTGAGGCAACTGATGAGCCTCGAGCCCAAATTCGCCGACCTTCGCTACAGCTTCGACACCGGTGGCATGGTCTCGACGGCCCTCAACCAAGGGGCTTCGTCGCCCATCGACATCGAGATCGAGGGGGGCACCTCTGAGCAATCACTTGAGTTGGCGTCCCGGATTCGAGGCCTGGCGTCGAGGGTGCCCGGGGCCGCCGATGCGCGAATCCAGCAGCGAGCCGATGCCCGCTACCTGGTCATCGACATCGACAGGCAAAAGGCCGCCATCCTCGGACTTTCCGCGGAGGATGTCATCAGGCAGGCCGTCGTGGCGATGAACTCGAGCGTCTCGGTCCACAGGAACTTCTGGATCGACTCGTCCTCGGGCAACCAGTACTTCGTGGGCGTGCAATATCCCGAATCCTCCGGGCGCACCATCGACGACATCCTGGGTTTGCCCGTCAAGGCCCCGGGTCAGGCGGGCACGGTGAACCTTGGAACCATGGCCTCGATCCGCCAACGGGAAGACGCCGTCGAGATCCACCATTCGGGGTTGCGAAGGGTGGCGAATGTCCTGGTCAACACCGAGGGTCGGGACATTGGCGCCGTGGCCGGGGATATCGCCGCGAGCCTCCGAGGCTTGTCCTTGCCAGAGGGCGTGCAGGTGGGCATCAAGGGCGAATACGCGCGCATGGGCGAGGCGTTCGCCAGCCTCGCGACGGGCTTGGTGCTGGCGGCGCTTCTGGTTTACCTGTTGCAGGTGAGCCTGTTCAGGTCATGGGCGGGGCCGCTGGTGATCATGGCGACGGTTCCCCTGGGTTTCATCGGGGTGGTCGCCATGCTGCGGTGGACGGGGACAACCTTCAATGTGCAATCTCTGATGGGAATGATTTTCCTGGTAGGAATCGCCGTCAACAACGGAGTCCTGCTCGTGGACTTCGCCAACAGGCGGTTGAAATCGTCGGGCGGACCCGCCAACGCGATCATGCTCGCGGCCACCACTCGCTTCAAGCCCATTCTCATGACCTTCCTCGCCACCGTGCTGGCCCTGGCCCCGATGGCCATAGGGCTCGGCCGGGGCAACGAGGCGAATGTGCCCCTGGCCCGGGCGGTGGTCGGCGGAATGATCAGTTCCACGGTGCTCACGCTGTTCATGGTTCCGGTCCTTTACACATTCCTGACCGGGTCCGGAACCCTTGAAGACCGTGTCGAGGCGGAATTGGCGCGGATCGACGCGGAGGGAACAAGGCATGGCTCATGAATTTCGCATTCCCGGCCTGATCTTGGCGGCTTCCCTCATGGGTTGCCATGAACTCGCGCCGGGCGGATTCCGCGAATCCCCGGATGTCATCCATGTGAGGACCATCAGGCCCCGGCGGGGTCCCGACCTCGCGGTGTCCGTGGAGCAACCCGCTTTTGTCGCCCCTTACTTCAGGGTCGAGTTGAACGCGGCGGCCCCGGGGATCGTCACCTTCATCGAAAAGGATATCGGCGACCGGGTGACGGCGGGCGAGCGGGTTGTCGAGGTGGTGGGAACCGACAAAACCGTGATGCCGCTCAAGGCCCCCTTTGACGGCGTGGTCTCGGCGCGCGGAGCCGACCCGGGGGCTTTCGCGCAGGACGCGGCGGTGGTTCCCGGGGCGATGGCCCTGATGACGATCGAGCGCACCGACATCGTCACCATTTCAATGGCCGTGCCCGAACCGTACATCGCCCAAGTCACGCCCGAAACCGAAGCGGAAATCCGCATGGATGCGCTGCCTGGAACCGTCATCCGGGCAAAGGTCACACGCATGGCTCCTTCCCTGCGGGCCAGCGACAGGACCCTCCGCGTGGAGGTAGACCTTTTCAACGGCACGGAGGACGAACACCGCAAGCTGGCGGCCCGGGCCAAGGCGGGAAATCCCGACAGCCTCAAGGGCGGGTTGGTTCCATCGTTTCCCGTCCTTCCCAAGGGGGCCGCGGCGGCCCGCTTGCTGCCGGGAATGTATGGAACCATGCGGCTCGTGCTCAAGTCGTTCCATGACACGGACCTGGTGCCCAGCACGGTTGTCTTTCGCAAGGGGGGCGTTCCGTCGGTATTCGTGGTGAAGGACGGAGTGGCTCGGCTGGTGCCTGTTGTCGTGGACTTCGATAATGGTGTCATGGCGAAAATCAGGATTGCCCCAGGGGCGGGGGGGCCGCCCGGGTTCACGGCCAGCGATGAACTGGTTTCCAGCCAGCAGGGTGAACTTTCCGATGGGCAGCCCGTTTTGCCCCACCCTGCCGATTGGTGAATGCCATGATGGAAACCGCAAGCCTTGACAACCATCCTCCCATCGACAGCAATGAACAATCAAAATTCCGCTCTGAATGGAGTTGAAGCATGTCGGAACTGATGATCGGTCTCCTGGTGGCCGGAGGAGCCGTGGTCGTGGTCGCCCTGTTGGTGATCTCGATCTACAACGGGCTGATCGGCAAGCGAAACGATTACAAGAACGCCTTCGCCAAGGTTGATGTGCAGCTCAAGCGCCGCTACGACCTGATTCCCAACCTGGTGGAAAGCGTCAAGGGAGCCATGGCGCACGAGAGGCAGACGCTCGACGCGGTGATCCAGGCGCGCAACACGGCGTTCGCCGTGAGCCAGAAGGCCGCGGAAAATCCCGGCGACCCCGAGGCCATGCGCAAGGTCGGCGAGGCGGAGGCCGTGTTGCGCGGCAGCATGGGCCGGTTGTTCGCGTTGGCCGAGGCCTACCCGAACCTCAAGGCCAACGAGAACATGCTCCAGCTTCAGGGCGAACTGGGCGAGACGGAAAACCGCATCGCCTTCGCCAGGCAGGACTTCAACGACAAGGTCACCACTTACAACACCTCTCGGGAGGTTTTTCCCGCCATCGCTTTCGCCGGCATGCTCGGCTTTGGCCCCGCCTCGCTTTTCGAGATCGACAATCCCGAGGAACGCCAGGCGGTGAAGGTGAAGTTCTGAGGCCCGCCCCGGGGTCCGACAGATGCCTTGGCCATTCACCTTGGGAGCGTCGGTTTTGGCCTTGCTGCCGCTCTGGTTCTGGGCCAGGGCGCTGCGTCTTCGCAGGTTGATCCAGGACCTTCCCACCTCGAAGGCCCGCGGGGTTTTCATCGGGCTTGTGGAACTCAAGGGAACCGCCGAGATCGAGGAACCGCTCACCAGTTATCTTGCCGAGGCGGCCTGCGTGCAGTTCCATTGGAGCGTGTCGGAGGAATGGCGGCGGGTCGTCACCTACACCGTGACCGACAAGGATGGCAACTCCCGGACGGAAACCCGCGTGGAAAGCGGCTGGACGACGGTGGCCTCGGGCGGGCTCGCGTCTCCCTTCCACCTGGTGGATGACACCGGCTCGATCCTTGTCAGGCCGGAGGGCGCCACCATTGAGGGGCGCGCGGTGTTCAGCGAGACGGTCACCGCATTCAGCGACCTGTATTATGGCAAGGGGCCGTCCGGTGGCGTCATCGACAGCACCGGACGGCGCATGTTCACGGAGTCGGCGGTGCCGTTGCACTCGCCCGTGTTCGTGGTCGGAAAGGCGCGGCAGCGGGAAGATGTGGTGGCCGCGGAGATCGCCGCGGATCCGTCCGCTCCGATGTTCCTCATCAGCACGCGAAGCGAGGACCAGGTGGCGGGCGGCCATGGCTGGACCATCTGGCTCACGGGGTTGTTGGTGCTGGCCCTGCCTGCCGGCGGCTGGGCCGTCGACCGCAACCAGATGGGGCCCGCCGACTGGCCCGACCTGCTGCCGGCGGGATGGTTTTCACTGGGTGCCGCGGGCGTGCTTCTTTTGGCATGGTTGTGGCAGGTGTTCAACAGCATGACCGACCTGCGCAACCGGGTCAGGCAGGCGGAATCGCTGGTGGATATCCAGCTCAAGAGGCGCAACGACCTCATTCCGGAACTTGTCCGCGTCGTGGAGGCGGCCCGATCGCACGAGGCCGGCGCGAACGAGGCGTTGGCCGGCCTCAGGGCCAAGGCGGCCGGCGGCCAACTGACGGGTCTTTCCGGCGGCATCATGGGAATGGCGGAGGCCTATCCAGACCTGAAGGCCAACGCGAATTTCCTGAGCCTGCAAAAGGAACTCGCCGAAACGGAACAGAGGATCGCCATGGCGCGCGACTATCTCAACGACGCCATCACCAACGCCAACACCCGGGCCGAGCGATTCCCTGAGGGCTGGGTTGCCAGCCTGGCCGGCATCAGGCGCCTGCCGCTGCTCGTGACCGAGGGCATTGAAAGGCAACCCGTGAAGGTGAACCTGGCGCGGTGATTCGAGGCTTCCAGCCGTAAAAGATCAGGTGCTTGACGCGGGCAAGACGCGCATGGCGATCAGGAAGTCCTGGTAGAACCAGTTGGAAGAGACAAACGGCAGGATCTGGACGCCCGGTGGCGGCAGATGGCCGTTGATGTTGTTGTCGAGCGGGAACCCGGTGACCGGGTCAACCGCGGCGGTGTCGAAAATCGCCGGTGTGTTGTCGTGGCTGCTGATCACAAGCGGGAATGTGTTGCCCGCCGAGTCGGTTCCCGTGATGCCGAGCCAGACCACCACATGCAGGACGCCATCGGTGGGATTGCCGATGTAAAGCAGGTCTCCGGCCTGAAGCTGGTTCGTGAGGGAGGTGAGCGAGCCGGGCTGGTTGATCCGGCTCTGGCCAAATGTCGGCGACTTGAAGAAAACAGGCGTGATGGCGGACCCGTCCGGATTGAGAACCGTGGCCGAGGGAACGGCGTTTGGCACCAGGTTGCCCACGGTCGGGTTTCCGTTCACGGAGAAGGTGATCTGGTTGACAACGCCCGAATGCATCTGGATGCCCAGGGCGAGGTTGTAGATGTAGGCCGAGAAGTCGGTGCAGTCGATGCCGGCGGCG
>JAGWVO010000223.1 GCA_018970845.1 Planctomycetota bacterium | reverse complement strand
GGGGGGCATGTTCCTGCCGTTGTAGACGCTGCCGACGATGACGGGCCTGTCGGGGTCGCCCTCCTCGAAGGCGACGACCACCTCGTGGCCGACGCGGGGCCAGAAGCAGGCGCCCCAGCCGTTGCCCGCCCACGACTGGGCCACCCTCACCCAGCAGGATTCGCCCTTGGCGGAGCGGTCCCAGGGGAAGTTCACCTGCACCCGGCCGAACTTGTCGATGTTCATGGGGCCGGGGCCGACGACCGTGGCGGTGCAGACCCCGCCGACGCGCGGCTTGGGGCGCGGGGGCCAGTGGGCCTGCGGCAGGGCCAGGGGCGCCAGTTCGGCCCGTACCTGCCTGGTGAGCGCCGACGCCTCGCCGGCCCAGTAGCGGCCTTCGACGCTCACCTCGTGCTCCACGGAAACGGCGAGCCACGATCCCGATTGCCCGGGATGCCCCGTGAGCTTGATGGCGTGCCCGGCGGTGAGCTGCGAGCAATCGCCCGTGGCGCGCGCGCGCACCGCGCCCGCCGCGGCCGCCGCGGCCAGGATGGCGGCCTGCCTCTCCTGCGCCGCCCGCACCCCGCCGAGCGCCGCGGCATCCTCGCCCCCTGAAACCGTCACGGAGTCGAACCAGCGGGCCGCCGACAGCCCGTCCTCCTCCCATGGGCCGTCGAAGCCGGCGGGCGGGAGGCCCGTGGCGCCCGCCATGATCCGGTCGGGCGGCTTCCGGTTCGCTCCGATGGCTTGTCCGAAAAGAAGGGGATGGTCACCGAGGACCTGGACCTCCATCGGCGCCAGTTCCTGGGCCATCGACCACGACCGGATGAACGCCGCGCCCTCGGTTCCACCCACGCGCTGGTCGTAGGGAACCTCCCCGGCGGACGGGTTGTCGGGCGTGGAGTCGGTGAGCACGAGCTGGTGGTCCTCGCGCGAGTGGTTCCAGTAGTGCGTGATCCCCTCCTCGGAACAGAGGCGCAGGAAGAACTCGAGGTCGGTCTCGCGGTACTGGGCGCAGGTGACGCGGGCGGGCGGATCGGACTTGAGCCGGACCTCGGCGCCGCCGGCGGGCGCGAGCACCTGGCGGATGACCTCGATGGCGGACATGTCCTGGAACACGCGCGAGCGCCGCGCCAGCGACAAAAGGGCGAGCCGCGGCCTGATTTCCATCCGGTATTCGTCGAAGGCTTCGCGAGAGTCGAGCTTCTCGAGCCTCCAGACAATGCCGTTGATAAGGCGCCGCTTGTTCCCCTCGAGGCGGATCTCCGCGCAAACGGGCTGGCCCATGAGATCATGGAACGGCAGGCTGGCGCCAGCGGGGGCGAGCATGCCGATGGTGAACGAGAACATGTCACCCAGGGTTTCGCGGCCCCGCAGCGAAACGGGCAGCAGGGCGTCATCGGCCAGCGGGGTGAACAACCTCAGCGGAGAGCGAACTTGGGAAAGGGGCGGCATTGGCATTCCTTCGCTGAATGTCCAGACTTGTTCGATTTTAACAAATGAATGCCGGCCATGCAGGGGAGGCCGCCGGGGCTACTTCCAGTTTTCCCAGATGTTGCCGGAGGTGGACAGGAAGGCGCGGGAACTGGTGGCGCGCAGGCCGGGGTGGTTCGTGATGGCCCTCTCCTCCCAGAGGTGGAGGCATTCGGCGACATCAAGGCCCAACTCGACGAGATGGGCGACGCAGGCCTTGCGGTTCTTGCCTGGCCACCGCGCCGCGGCGCCCAGAACCGCCATCGCGGCGAGCCTGTTGGCCATGCCGGGCTTGGGCGCCACGGGATTCGACTTGGCCGGCGAGATGTTGTCGCGGGTTTGCAGCACGGCGCGCGCCAGGAGCGAGGCGGGGGAATGGTTGGCGCCGTCGGAGGCGAGGGCCTCGGCGCTGGGGCCGTCGGGCGCCTTCACCCATTTCACGACGCGGTCCAGGGCCTCGGGGTCGCCGATGTCGGCTCCCGCCTGGCGCACCTGGGCCAGGCAGAGGGCCGCGTACCAGACCGCCTCGCGGGTGGAAAGCCAGCCGGAGATGAGCCTGATCGCCATGCGCGGGTCATCCTTGGCCAGGCGGATGGCGGCCTCTGTGCTCGTCAGCGCCGCGATGGCGGGCGGAACATCGGCCGGGTCCATCACCCGTGCCAGGGCCATCGACGCCTTGGCCTGCGGATCGAGCACATTCAGGATGACCATGATCCCTTGGCCTCCTCCCGGATGACGACCATTTCCACCGCCGCCGACTCCCCGGCTTGGGCGTCCGCGGCGAGGGTTTCCGCCCCGGCGCCCGGAATGGCCAGTTCGCCGCGCGCCACCTTCAGCCCGACGCCGATGAAGTGTTCGAGATGACGCTTGTAGCGCGCGGGATTGAAACGTACCGAGGCCAGGTAGACCGCCACGCCGCACATCCGGCCGCACAGGTGGGGCGCCGGCAGCACGGGCGGGCAATCGGGCGGCGCCATGCTCCCGCCCGACAGGAAGGCCGCGTGGCCGATCACCCCGCCGGCGGTGGTGGAACCGGCGGCCTCGGCGGCCGCGTGGCAGGCCCGGCGGCCCGGTTCGGTGGGATCGAGCACAAATTCAAGCGCGGCGGCGAAGGCGTCGGCCACCGCGGGCGGGTAGGGCCCCTGGCGGTGCGCCTCGGTCAGGCACAACAGCGCCCACCACAACGAGTGCCGGGGGGGCAGGGCGTGGGCCAGCAGGCGGCGCGCGTCGGCCAGGCAACCGGCCTCCGTCCATGCCTCGACCTGCCGCTCCACCGTGGCGTCGGGCACGGCCAGTGAGGCGGCCTCGGCGGAGACATCGAACAGCGCCATCACCCGCGCCGCGGGAAGCGAAAGCGACAGCGACGGATCGCCATGAAGGTCGACGCCGCCGGCGTGGTGGACGGTTTCACGGATCGCCTGGTCGAGTGGGCCCGAGGGGATCGTCATGGGGGCGATCCTCCGCCCGGCTTCCAGTTTTCCCAGATGTTGCCGGTGGTGCGGATCCCGCTTGAAGGTTTTTCAGCCGGCTTGCGGATCGACAGGAGCAGGCCGCGGAGGATTTCGCCATCCAGAAGGGCGGCATCGGCCTTGGGCTTGACGGCCACCGATGGGCGGGCCGGAGGCTTGCGCCCAGGCTTCGGTTCAGCCTTGGCGGCCTTGGCCTCCTCGACCTTGGCGGCAAGGTCTTCCCGGATTTCCTCCATCCGCGCCCTGAGCGCCTTGTGGTCCTCGAGCAGGTCCATCGTCTTTTCCGTCGAGGCTTGCAGTTCCTTGTGGGTTTTCTTGAATTCGGGTATCGCCTTGTCCTTGAATTCCTCAATCCCGTCATTGAACCCCGAAAGCATCTTGGCAAGGATGTCGCGCTTGCGCGGATCGGGAACCATGGGAATCGCCCGCGAAAGCTGCTCGGCGATGCCGCCGCAAGCCGCGAGGAACGGGCCGAAGTGGTTGTCGGGAAGGTCGGGGAAGTTCATGGTCATGATCTCCCGGTCATTCGGTCATGGTAATCGGGGCTTCCTGGGAAAGCATGGCGTCGCCTGTGATCGAGTTTTCCGTCGCGCTCAGTTCGGAAGCCGCCTCGAACTCGAGTTCCTGCGTGGGCGCCTCGCCGGCGATTCCCTCCACGCCGACATTCAACTCGGTTTCGGCGGCGGTGAAGTTGTGCCCCTCGGCGTTCATCTCGCGGGTGACCTCGCCCACTTCCTCGTTGATCCCCTCGGCACTGATGCTGATGTTCGTGTCGTCGCAGCTCACCTCGACGCTGGGCGCCTCGGTGACCACGCCCTCGGCGGTGATCGTCATGATGGTCTCGCCGACCTGGAAGACGATCGATTCCTCGGTCATGAGGATCTTGCTGCCGGCGCCGGGAGGGCCCATGGTCAGTGACAGGGCCTCCTCGTTCAGGGCCACCTGCGCGGAGATTCCGGGCATGTTGAACGCCAGGAGAATGCCCGCGGAATTGAACAGGGCGGTGGAGCTGAGTCCCTCGGAATTGCTGCTGAGGGAAATGGCGCTGGCCAGGCCGGATGTCGCGATCTGCACTCCGCCGCTTTCATCCTGCGCGCACAGGCTCAGGGAGGCCAGCCCGCCCGACATGAGGTCGATGTTCGTGCCGTTGAGTTCGATGGTGCCATACTGCGGGCCGGCCGGTGAATCGAGGCAGTCGAGCGCCTGCAGGTTGATGTATCCCTGCATGGCGGTGACCATGAACACATTGCTGGTGAGCTGGTAGACATCCGCCGTATTTTGGGTCGTCAGGGGACCGGGAATATCGCTCATGGGTGTTTCCCCCTCATTCGGGAACGGCTAGGCGCCTTAAAACGCGCGGCTCGCCTATTCATTTTCCAAACAACTTGTTGATAATCCCGCCCGTCGTCGGGGCTTTCTCGCCCGCATCGGTGAGCAGTAGCTTGGTTTTGGCCTCGAGCGCCGAATCCTTGGCCTCCTGGGCCGACTGCTCGGCCCTCGCGGCCCTGTCGTTGGCCTCGTTGGCACGCTGGTTGGCCTCATCCGCCCGCTTGTTGGCGTCATTGGCGGCCTGCTTGGAATCTTCAGCTTCTTTTTTGGCGTCATTGGCGGCCTGCTTGGAGTTCTCGGCCTCCTTTTTGGCGTCATCCGCGGCCTTCTTGGAATTCTCAGCCTCTTTTTTGGCGTCATCCGCGGCCTTCTTGGAATCCTCGGCCTCCTTTTTGGCGTCATCGGCGGCTTGCTTGGAGTTCTCGGCCTCCTTTTTGGCGTCATCGGCGGCTTGCTTGGATTGTTTAGCCTCCTCTTGGGCTTTATTGGCGGCCTTCTTGGATTCTTCAGCCTCCTTTTGGGCTTTATTGGCGGCCTGCTTGGCGTCATCGATATCTTTTTTATTCTTTTCAGCTTCTTTCTGCGCGTCGTCCTGTTTCTTCTTTTCAGCTTGCTCCTGATTCTTCTTTTCCGTGTCCTTGTCCCTCGCAGACTTGTCAGTTTCAGCGGCCCGTTTGCGACCGTCAGCACCTGACTTTTTGGAAGCCTTGTCCGCTTCCTTCTTCGACTTGTCAGCTTCCTTCTTGGATTCGTCCGCTTCCTTCTTCGACTTGTCCGCTTCCTTCTTGGAATCCTCCGCTGCCTTCTTGCTTTTTTCCGCCTCTTCCTGGCTTTTCTTGCTTGTATCCTGCTTGGCCTTGTCGTTGGGGTCTTTCTTGGCCTCTTCGGCATCCTTCTTCGCCTTGTCGGCGTCGCTTTTCGCCTTGTTTGCGTCGTTCTTCGCCTTGTCGGCGTCGGTCTTGGCCTTGTCAGCGTCGTTCTTCGCCTTGTCGGCGTCCTTGGCCGCCTTGTCGGCCTTGTCCGCGTTTTCCTTTGCGGCGTCCTTTGCTTCCTGGGTGGACTTGGGATCGTTATCAACCTTGGTTTTGTCGGCATCAGCAGACTGCTTGGCGGCGTCGGCGTCGTTCTTCGCCTTGTCGGCATCCTTGGCCGCCTTGTCGGCGTCGTTGGCGGCCTTGTCGGCGGACTTGGCCGCGTTTTCCCCCGATTTTTCCCCGGCCTTGAACGCGTCCTCGGCTTCCTTGGTGGCCTCTTCGGTTTCCTGCAGGTTGAAAAAACGCGACCACGAGGAAACCCGCGCCTTCACCTTCTCGGTCAGGCGGACTTCCGCGTCCTCCATCGCGTCCATTTCGGCCT
The DNA here is from genome assembly GCA_018970845.1 of Planctomycetota bacterium. Classification (GTDB taxonomy): domain Bacteria; phylum Planctomycetota; class Planctomycetia; order Gemmatales; family Gemmataceae; genus REEB421. Next base: position 591 of record JAGWVO010000223.1, on the reverse strand, counting down.
GCAGGTCGATCTTCTTCGCGTTGACCTGCTCGTCGATCGTGCTCTGGATCGCCGGTTCCCCCGCCGCGGCGGTGGAAGCGGCCTCGAGCGCCGTGATTTCCGCTTCCAAATCGGCGATGGCCAGTTCGTGAGTCTTGATCTCCTGTTCGAGTTGTTCGATCTCCGTGGCCGAAATGCTCAGGAAGTTCGCCCCGACTTCCATCTCCTTCAGCAGGCTGACCCAGATCATCTCGAAATTGACCATCGAGTTCGAGAGCGTCTCGGTCATCGTGACGGCTTCCTCGGAACTGGAGCCCTGGCCGGTGCCGTACATGAACTGCATCGTCAGCGTGGTGGTGAGCATTCCAAACACGCCGAGGTAATAGAGGATAGCGATGGGAGCGGGGAAACCCTCGTAATCTTCCTGATTGAGGATCTGGAGATTGAAGTCCTCGCGCATCCGCTTGACCGTGAAATCCTCTCCCTGGTAGTTGAATGTTGAATTGTTCCCGTAGAGGATCTTGACATCGCCGCCGACCTGGGTTGTCAGCATGCTCAGGGCAAGGCTGGTCGCGCCTGCCAGCATTTTTCCGGCGAAACCGATCTTTCCGA
>JAGWVO010000222.1 GCA_018970845.1 Planctomycetota bacterium | reverse complement strand
CGGGTCGCCGGGAGTGGCGCGGCTGAATCCACATGCGCGTTTTCCCATAGCCGGGTTGATTGGCTGGGATGGTTCGGCGCAGGTATGCCGTTTTCAACAGTGCTTACAGTTGAAAATCAATACAAATAAGACGCTTTTTAATCATGAACGGCCGCTTGCCGCCGCAATCATTTCCCTTTCAGCAACCCGGCCATCGCCTTGCCCAGCGCGTCACCCACAAGGAAATAGGTCTCCGCGTTGCCAAACTCATGGTGCCCGTGCCCGGGGTTGGGCGAGTCGGTGTTCGGCCGGACAAAATCATGGGTCGGCACGAACACGACCGACTTGCCGACTTCGGGCCTCCGAGTGGCGGAGGCTTGGGCCTTCCTGAGGGTATCCCAGGGCCCGGGCGCCTTCACCCACGGGCCGGTGATTTCACCCACCACAACGGGAAGGTCCGCCTTGCCGAACTCCTTGCGGATATCGAGGATCAGGTTGACAAGGTTTTGCTCGTATTCCGGCACGGCATTCTTGGGATCCACCCCGTCGTTCCAGCCGTGGTACCAGACGAAGCCGGCCAGTTCAGGCTTGCCCGATTCGGGCCATTCAACGGCCAGACGGACCAGAGCCTCGCGGATGTCGCGGATCATCATCGTGTAATAGGGGCCGGTATCACCTCCTGAACTCGGCGGCCTGAAATCCTTGTGCAGGCTTTTGCCTCCCCAGGCCGTTTTCACAAGCAGGATGCGGCCTCCGACGGAGTCACCCAAGACATGACCGAATTGGAGTTCGGGTCCGAAGTGGTGCTTCCCCGAATAGGGCGTGTAACCAAGGCCCAGGGGCCCCTGCTTGACGGTGCCATTTTCCAACTTGTAGCGAATGTGGACATCGTCGCGGGTGGTCCAGGCGCCGTCGGGGCGGCGGAGGTGTCCCATCCGCTTGGCGTTGTCGGGATTTTCGAGAAGCCGAATCAGCGTGCCCTTGCCCTGGTTGTAGTCACGGCCGCCAAGGTCAACGACCGCTTGGCCTTCCATGTTCGACTGACCCGCCAAAATGATCACGCGCACGGGCGGTTTGTCCGCGGGAGGCGCAAGGAAAGCCAAAACGATGACAGCCAACATGAGACAATTCTCCCGTGAAAAATCGATCCTGAATGGTAACGGATGTTTTCCCGAGGCAGCCGACCATACCTAGGAATGATCAAGGGAGATCATGAGCATGCGTCGAGAATGGACCATGGTGCTGTTGGCGGCCATTGGTTGCCAGGGGGAAAGAACTATGAGCCACAAGGCCGAGATCTTCAGAAGCGATGAGGAGTGGCGGTCGTTGCTGACCCCCGAGCAGTTCCGAATCGCCCGGAAAAAAGGCACGGAACGGGCCTTCACCGGCGCCCTGTGGGACAACAAGAAGGAAGGGGAATACCGCTGCGTTTGCTGCGACCTGCCCCTGTTCAGCTCAACCGGCAAATACGAGTCGGGCACGGGATGGCCGAGCTTCTTTGAGCCCGTTTCAGCCGACGCCGTGGTCACCGAGAACGATTCCTCGCTGTTCATGACGCGCACGGAAATTCTTTGCCGGAGATGCCTGGCGCATCTGGGGCATGTCTTTCCCGATGGCCCGGCCCCCACCGGCATGCGCTACTGCACGAATTCCGCGGCGCTCTCCTTTGTGCCCAAGGAAGCCCCTTCCCCTTGAATTCGCCCGAACCGGTTGGTTATGCCCGACCCCAAACTTCTCGTCACCGTTTGGGTTGGACCCGACCATGCCGATTCCCGCTATTTTGGCCGCAACCTTCGCCCTGATCGCGGGACAGGCCGGCGGGGTTGTGTTGCGCGACGACCTTGCCCCCGACCAGTGCTACGCGATCCGGCAGGACCTGGCACTCACCGGCGAGATCCGCGTCATCCAGGAAGAGAAAATGGTGCCGCTCAAGCTCGCGGCCAAGGCCACCCATGATTATTCCGAAAGGATCCTTTCCGGCGGGCCGCCCGCGGAGGCGCTCAAGGCGGTGAGGCGCTACGAAACGGCCAAGGCCACGATCACCGTGGAGGGAAGGGCCAGCGAACGGCTGCTTCGCGACGATCGCCGCCTAGTGATCCTCCAGCGCATGAAGGACTCCACCATCCATTATTCGCCCGGAGGCGCGCTTCGACGGGAAGAACTTGAACTCGTGGGAGAACACCTCGACAGCCTGGCGCTGGCCGGTGTTTTGCCGGGAAAGAAAGTCTCGGTTGAGGAAACATGGGATGTCGCGCCCTCGGTGGTGCAGGCGCTTTGCCATTTCGAGGGACTGGCGGAGAACTCCGTGAAAGCTCGCCTGGCATCGGTGGTGGCGGAAAAGGCAACCATCATGGTCTCGGGCAGGGCCGCCGGAATCGAGGTGGGGGCGACGGTGCGAGTGGAAATCGACGCGAGCCTGACCTACGACATCGCGGCGGGCCGGATTTCCGGGGTCCGGTGGCGCCAGAAAGATGAACGCGAGGCTGGTCCGGCCAGTCCCGCCGTGAGCATCGACGCGACCGTCAATATGTCACGCAGGCCCATCGCCATCTCCGCCGGCCTGGCCGACCCTTCGCTGGTGAGCGTTCCCAAGGGTTTCGAACCCCCCGAATCGCTTCTGGCCATCGATCACAAGGATCCCAAGGGCCGTTTCGAACTGCTCCATGGACGCGATTGGCACATGGTGGCCGTCACCAATTCCCACCTGGTGCTGAGGCTGATGGACAAAGGGGACTTCATCGCGCAGGCAACCCTTTCCCAATGGACGATGGCCGACAAGGGCAAGCGGACTGAGCCGGACACCTTCAAGGAAGCGATGAACCGCACCCCTGGTTGGGAAGCCTCAAGGGAATTGCAAGCCGGCGAGGTTCCATCGGGCGACAAGCGGCAGATTTTCCGCTGGTCCGTCATCGGCAAGATGGAAGGGGTGGAGGTGATGCAAAACTTCTACCTGGTTTCATGGCCCAGCGGCAAGCAGATGGTGGTGACCGTGACGACAGCGCCCAAGCAGGCCGAGAGGCTGGGAAGCCGGGACCTGTCACTCGTCGGAAGCCTTGAGATTCCGGGGGCAAATTGACGACCGGCTTGTCAGGCCGCCTCGTCGATCCCGTCCAGCCGCACGATGGGCGGTTCCTTGTGCCGGCGGCCCACCGCGCCAAGTTCCAGGGCTGAGAGGCCGAGAAGGTCGGTGATGTCGAGGATGCCCACGGGCCTTCCATCGGCATCGATCACCGGCAGTTCCGAGATCTTCTTGCGACGCATCAGCTCCAGCGCCTCCTCGACCCGCGTGCCCGCGGGAACCGTGGCGGGGCTGGCCGTCATACGCTTTCTCACAGGTTCGTCGAGCGCATGCTCCTCGCGGCGCTCAATGAGCCTCGCGAGGTCGGAGTCGGTGAAGATGCCGGCCAGCCTGCCCTCGCCGTCGAGCAGCATGAGGGCGCCGGTGCGGCGACCGCGCAGGCCCGCCTCGGCGAACACCTGCCTGATCGTGTGGCTCTGCGGCGCGAGCCGAAGTTCATCACCCCGGCGCATCACCTTCTCAACACGGGCCAACCGCCTGCCAAGGCTTCCCGCTGGATGAAACCGGGCGAATTCCTCGGGAGTGAAGCTGCGCTCGCGGCTCAGCCCGAAGGCGAGCGCGTCGCCCAGGGCGATCATCGCCGTGGTGCTGGCGCTGGGGGCGAGCCCCAACGGACACACCTCCTCGAGCGGCCCGTACACGAGGGCGATGTCGGCGCGCGCCGCCAGGGTGCTATGGGCCCTTGCCGTGACCGCCACGATTCCGGCGCACAAATCGGCGAGGGGATCAAGGAGCTTGAGCACTTCCTCGCTTTCGCCCGAATGGGACAAAACCAGGGCCACATCGCTGGCATGGACCATTCCCAGGTCGCCATGAACGGCGCGGGTGGGATCGAGAAAGTAGGCGCGGGTTCCGGTGCTGTTGAGGGTGCCGGCGATCTTCTGGCCGACATCGGCCGATTTTCCCACCCCGGTGATCGCGATCCGGCCCGGCCCAAGCTTGACGGCGCCGGCCAGCATGTCGATGGCTTGCTCGAAGCGATGGTCGAGGCGATCGGCAACAGCCTCAAGCGCCGCGGCCTCGGCCCTGAGGATGCGCCGGCCATGCGCGACGCGCTCGGATTCCATCAAGCCGTCATCATCATCGATCGGTTTTCGGGCCATCCTGACCTCCCTCGCGAGCGTCCATGCCAAGAGGGTTGAATCGGCATAGTCTGGCCCGTCAGGTCGGGCGATTCAAGCCGAATGGCAGAAGATGTCTCCTGCTAGCGTGCCCCGGCCTCGATGATCTTCAGGAACCGGCCAGCATCCAGGCTGGCGCCGCCGATCAGGCCGCCATCGACATCCGGCTGGGCAAGCAATTGGGGGGCATTGTCGGGCACAAGGCTTCCGCCGTAAAGGATTTGCAATTTCGAGGCGACCTCCGGCCCGAATTCCTCAGAAGCGCGGCCTCGCAGGAAGGCGTGGGCCTCCTGGGCCTGCTCGGGAGTGGCGTTGTGGCCGGTGCCGATGGCCCAAACCGGCTCATAGGCCAGCACCACCTTGGACATCTGCTCGCGGGAAAGGCCGTGGCAGCCGTGGTGGAACTGTTCCTTGAGCACGGCCAAAGTGCGCTGCTCCTGACGCTCGGCAAGCGTTTCGCCCACGCACAGGATCACGGTGAGGCCGTGTTGGAGGGCCGCCTTGGCCTTGTGGTTGATCTGCGCGTCGGTCTCCCCCATCTTGTGACGCCTTTCGGAGTGGCCGAGGATCACATAATGGCACCCGGCGTCCTTGAGCATGGCGGGGGAAACCTCGCCTGTGAAAGCGCCGCTGGCCTCGTGGTGGCAGTTTTGGGCCCCCAGGCCGACCTTGGACCCCTTGATGGCCTCTGCCGCCACGGCTAGGTAGGGAAATGGAGGACAGACCGCGACCTGAACCTTGTCGGCCCAGGCGGGATTGGCCGCCAGGCCGGCGACAACCTGCGAGGCGAGGTCGCGGGCCTTGGCCGTGTCGGTGTTCATCTTCCAGTTACCGGCCACGAATTTCCTGCGCATGGGAACCTTTCCTTGCTTGGATCAGTTGAAAGTCTTGCCGACCACCGCCGCGATGGCCTTGAGGGACTTCATCAAGGCGTCGAACTGGGGAGGTCGGAGCGCCTGGGCGCCGTCGGACATGGCCTTTTCAGGGGCGCAATGCACTTCAACATGCACGCCGTCGGCACCCGCGGCGATCGCCGCGCGCGACATCGGCGGAATCAGGTCGGGGCGGCCCGTCGCGTGGCTCGGGTCGACGATCACCGGAAGGTGGCTTTGCCCCTGCACATTGGGCACCGCGGCCATGTCGAGCATGTTGCGCGTGGAGTCCTCGAAGGTGCGCACGCCCCGCTCGCAAAGCACCACCTGGGAGTTTCCCTCGGAAAGGACATATTCCGCGGAAAGCAGCAGGTCCTTCACCGAGGCCGCCATGCCGCGCTTGAGCAGCACGGGCTTGCGGCACTGACCGACCTCGCGGAGCAGGTCGAAATTCTGCATGTTGCGCGCGCCGATCTGGAACATGTCGGCGTACCGTTCCACCAGCGCGACCTGTCGGGGATCCATCACCTCGGTGACAACCGGCATGCCAAGCGAATGCCCGACATCGCGGAGGATTTTCAATCCGGGTTCACCCATCCCCTGGAACGAGTAAGGGCTGGTTCGCGGCTTGAAGGCCCCGCCGCGCAGGATGCCGGCGCCAGCCGACTTCACAGACTTGGCGATCTCGGCGAGCACTTCCTCGCCCTCGATGGCGCAGGGACCGGCGATCATCGACACATGCCCGCCTCCGAACTTCACCTCGGGACCGTTCGAGCCCGCCTTGACGGTCACGACGGTGTCGGCGGGGTGCATCTGACGGCTGGCCAGCTTGAAAGGCTTGAGGATCGGCAATACCTGTTCCACCCCGGGCATCGCCTGGAGAGGCTGGGCCTGCAGCTTTTCCTCCTCGCCGATGACTCCGACGATGGTTCGCTGCTCGCCTTGGCTGAGGTGCGCGCGAAGGCCGAGTTCGCGGATGCGGGCCATGAGGGCGTCGATCTGCTGCTGGGTGGAATCCGGCTTGAGGACAATGATCATAAGGGCTCTTGGGGGGCTTGGTGGTTGGGAGGGGTCCGGGGCTTAGTGCGGCATCGGGGCCACTGGATACGAGCCGAGCACGCGGAGGTCGCGGCAGGTGCCGGAAAGC
>JAGWVO010000221.1 GCA_018970845.1 Planctomycetota bacterium | reverse complement strand
ATAGTATTAAAAAGGAAAGGACTGTATTGAGTTCACACCGCGCCATCCACTTTCGGTGCCTTGCGCGGCTTTCCGCAACTCATGGAATCAGGCGTGCCGGCTTTATCAATCTTCCCAAACAAGGTTTAAAATTCTCGCTTCAGAGCCAATGATGATCAGGCTATTCAACTTCAATGCTAACGCCTGACAAATTCTATTTCAGGCTGATGGCCAGAGGGTTGCCATCCGGTGAAATGTCGAGTTTGGATTCGAGGCTTTGGTTGGAGAGCGGCCTGCCATAGGGAAACTCGCTTGATGACTTGCCATCATAGGCTTCCACACGAACCAAATACGGTCCCTTGGCTACCCCCCTGCCCTTGGTCTTTGAATCAAATTTGCCTTCCTCGATGAAGGCGTAACCCTGCACCGGCTTGGAAGGATGATCCGGTGCCGGGTCGAACCAGATCATTCCCTTGGGAACCGCCTTGCCCTTGAGCGACACGGTTCCGGAAATGTCCTTGAGGCCGTCACCTGCCCCACACCCGGACACAAAAAGGGCCACCACAAACAACATCAAGGAAATGCGCTTCATGAACATCGACTTGGCCCCAGTCAATCACCGAGTGTTTCGCCACCATTGATGCTGGCCAGGGACCGAAGGTTGGCGATCGCAATCGAGTCGCGAATGAAGCGGACGCTGGCATCACCCATGCAAAAATTGGTTCCCCCGGAATGGGAACTGCCCGGCGCGATGTCATTGAATGCGCCAATGGAGGGGGTATTGATGGAATTGACGATGTTTTTCGTTCCCGCGCAAACTGGCACGGCATCGCAACCGCGTACCCATGATCGGTAGCGCGTGCCGGTCACTTCGCTGTTCCAAGAGATCTCGCTGACCATGATCGCGTTGGAAGTTCCGTCTGTGGCTTCCGAGAGCGTCTTGCCCCTGTCCTGAAGGAGGTTGTTGGTGGTGTCCGGGTCGAAAAATCCGACGAGCGAGAAGCCACCCTCCGTACCGACATTAGAGAAGCCATAGGCCGTGTTCGTGACGGGGTTCGTGCCCTTCGGCCCTCCATTGCCGTAGTAGTGGGGTATGAAGGGCGGTGAATTGTTGACCAGATCCGGCGTGTTGACATTGTGGGGCGCGGCGGTGCCCATGGTCTGGCGAGTCGATGACGGGCATTGGTAGGTGTTGATTCTCGTCAAGCCGTACGGATTGTTCTTTCCCGTTCCAGTCGTGTAGGCGCCCGCCGCCTGGCTGAACGACTTGAAAAGGCCCTCCTGCTCGATGAACGGCAGGATGTAGACATGCCAACTCAACTGGGTCATGAGTTCGCCCCCCTTGGGAAGCCCTCCCATGGCGTCGTGGTAGGAATGAAGGGCGATGCCAAGCTGCTTGAGGTTGTTCGTGCAGCTCATCCGGTTCGCGGCTTCCCGAACCTTCTGCACGGCCGGAACAAGCAGGCCAATCAGCACGGCGATGATGGCAATCACCACAAGCAATTCAATGAGCGTGAATCCCGGGCGGCGAATAGCCGGCAAACGATTGGGCACCATGAAGTTCAACCTCGTCTCAAAGGCCGTCATCGGATACAGATTAGGCGCGATCAAGAGATGATGAATATCGGATCGGGCATTCCGAATGTGTCTTGAAAGTATGTCGCAATTCCAATGGAGTCAAGGCAATAGGCCAGGCCAACATTCTCATTCGGCTTTCATCTCTATTGCCGCGTGTTGGATCCCGTGGGAAAATCATGAGATGAATCCGACATGGTTGTTGATCACGACGCTGGCCATCGCGGTCACCCGTTTGCCTGCTGACGACCGTGAATCCCGGTTTGAATCGACCATCAGGCCGTTGCTAGCCAAGCATTGCATCGGATGTCATGGGCCTGAGAAGCAAAAGGGCGGCCTCAGGCTCGATGACAAGGCAGGATGGACCAAGGGCGGCGACTCAGGCCCGGCCATCCTGCCTGGAAAGCCAGCCGAAAGCCTTTTGATGAAAGCCGTCCGCCGCGACGCATCCGTTTCGGCCATGCCGCCTGATCGGTCGCTATCTCCCGCCGAGGTTCGTGATCTCGAGGCCTGGGTCGCCGCCGGCGCTTACGATCCCCGGGAAGGCGGGGCTCGACTGGGTGGAATGAGTTTAAGTGAGGCCAAGTCATGGTGGGCCTTCCAGCCCCTTGCGAAATCACCACCTCCCGACCCCGGGCATCCCATCGACGCCTTTCTGGAAACCAAGCTGGCGAAGGCCGGCATGGCCTATCAGAAACCCGCCGCCAAGCGGGATGTCCTCCGCCGCCTCACCTTCGACCTCACCGGCTTGCCGCCAACGCCTGCGGAGATGGATGCGTTCCTTTCGGATGATTCCCCCCAAGGGTACGAAAAGGTGGTGGATCGACTCCTGGCCACACCCGCCTATGGGGAGCGCTGGGGGCGTCACTGGCTTGATTTGGCGCGGTATGCCGACACGGCGGGTGAAAACAGCGACTTCCCCATTGCCAATGCCTGGCGCTACCGGAACTGGGTCATCGACGCCTTCAACCGCGACATGCCTTACGACAAGTTCATCCGGGCCCAAATCGCCGGCGATCTCCTGGCTCCCAACGCTGCTGACAACGAAAAGGATGGTTTGGTTGTCGCCACCGGGTTTCTTGCCGTGGCAAGGCGGTTCGGGCACAACATCGCCAGCGACATGCACCTCACCCGGGAAGATGTCATCGACACGGTCGGCAGGACCTTCCTCGGACTCAGCCTGGGATGCGCCCGCTGCCACGACCACAAATACGATCCGATCACCACGCGGGACTACTACGCGCTTTACGGGATTTTTGAGAGCACGCGTTTCCCTTTCCCCGGTTGCGAGGCCAACCGCCAACCCCGCGACATGGTTCCGCTGCCCGGCGACCACGAGCGAGCCGCCGAAACCTTGAAGGCCGATGCGAGGATCGCGGCCATTGAATCTGAAATAGCCAAGATTCAGGCGGCGTTGCCCCGCCTTGATTTCTCCGGGGCGCGCCCCGTCACAAGCGGATCGATCAAGGATGGAGGTTCGGCGCGACTCGATGTTCCCTCACCCGTGCGCATGGCCAAGGGCGACATGCTTCTGCTTGCCATCAGCCCGCTTGCCAATCAGGGCGCCGACTTCACGAGGGTTGAACTGACATTGTCGGACGGCACCCATGCATCAAGAGCCTGGGATCTGCGCGCCGAAGCCATCGATTCCCTTGCCAAGGGAAACCCCGTGGCAACTTCCCATGGCGGGGCCTGGCACTTCCTTGACCTGCAAAAGCAGCCACGGCTTCTCAACTCCTGGACGGATGGCGCTTACGGCAACAAGCACCTGATGGCTTGGCGGTCCGAAGGGGAGACTCCCGCCGCCATGGTCAACACCTCGCCCGATCCGGTTCAGGTCTTCGCCAAGCTACCGGGCAGATCGTTCTTCGCCCATCCGGGCGCCTCCGGGCCGGTGGGCATCGGCTTCCTCTGCCCGACCGATGGCAACTTCAACATCGCCGGATGGGTGGCTGACGCTCATCCCGGCGGACCGGATGGAGTTGGTTTCAATGTGTCGGTGGTTCCGGCGAATTCCTCGGCCGCGCTTGCCCGTCATGTCGAAGCCGCATCGACCCTGAAAAAACTCGCATCTGAAAAGTCGGATCTTCTTTCCAGGAAGCGGCCATCCGAATTCGCCTATGCCGTCGCCGAGTTGAAACCGGTTGATGCGGCCGTCCAGGTTAGGGGCGAACCTGAGAAAAAGGGGCCGATCGTGCCGCGCGGCATGCCGGCCCTTCTGGGTGGCACCCCCGTGTCGGCCACCAATTCCAGTGGCAGGCTCGAACTTGCCGACTGGCTGGCTTCCGCCTCAAATCCGCTGGCCGCGCGGGTGATGGCCAACCGGATCTGGCTGCATCACTTTGGTTTGGGCATTGTCGCCACGCCAAGCGATTTTGGATCCCGCGGTCTCAAGCCAACCCACCCGGAACTCCTCGACTGGCTCGCCCGCGATTTCGTTGGGCATGGTTACAAAATCAAGCGTTTGCACAAATTGATTGTCACCTCCAAGGCTTACAGGCAATCCGCGGGTCCGCCGGATGACCGCGACCCGGATAACCAGTTGGTATCGCGCTTCGCCAGGCGAAGGCTATCCGCGGAGGAAATCCGCGACAGCCTTCTTGTGGCCGCGGGGAAATTGGATTCGGAGCCGGGCGCGTCCCACCCGTTCCCGCCCGAGGATTCATGGCGTTTCACCCAGCACAATCCGTTCGCCGCACAGTACGACACCAACAAGCGCGCCATCTACCAGATGACGACACGGAACCGTCGGCACCCGTTTTTTGCCCTCTTCGACGGGGCGGATCCCAACGCCACGACCCCCGTCAGGCAGGCGACGACGGTGCCCACCCAGGCGCTCTACTTCATGAATGATCCGCTGGTTCACGACGCCGCCATGGCCTTGGCGTCAAGGGTTGAAGCCGAGCCGACAACCGACGCGCAATTAAGACTGCTATTCAGGATCGCCCTGCAGCGCCCGGCGAGCGATCCTGAATTGGCCGCCATCAGGCTTTTGTCGCCGTCCGCCTCAGCGAGGCTCGACACCCAATCGCTGGCTTCCGCTGCCCGTGTTGTCCTTTCAGGCAACTCCTTCCTGACGGTGGACTGAAACCATGAGACACCTGAATCCGGAAGATCGCTCGAGGCGCGGATTTCTTGGCTCCTGCCTGGGCGGCTCGCTCCTGGCCTCGGGCCTCGCCTCCGAACTGCTGGCCGCCACCGATCGCGACGGGCTTTCACCCCGTTCCTCCCATTTTTCCGCCAAGGCCAAGAAAGTCATTTTCGTGTTTTTCAGCGGCGGTGTCTCGCATGTCGACGCCTTTGATCCCAAGCCGGCCCTGAGCCGCGACCACGGCAAGCAGGTCACCCTCGACCATCCCGAAACCCGAGGCCGCGGCGGCTACGAGAAGCTTTTCCTCAAGAGGCCCGGTTGGGAATTCAAGCCGAGGGGGCGCAGCGGCATAGAAATCAGCGACCTGTTCCCCCACATCGCCTCCCAGATCGACCGGTGCGCCCTCATCCGCTCGATGCACACCAGCCACAGCAACCATTTCAATGCAACGCTGGGAATGCACACGGGGTCGTTCGCCTTCTCCCGGCCAAGCATCGGGTCGTGGGTGAGCTTCGCCTTGGGAACAAACAATTCCGACTTGCCTTCATTCCTCGTCCTGGCACCCAACATGCCCTATGCGGGCACTCAGGTCTGGGCATCCGATTTCCTGCCCGGAGCGCATCAGGGAACCCGCGTGGTCGGAGGTTCCGATTCCGTGGCCAACCTCAAGGCCCGCCTGCCCATCGAACAGCAAAGGAAGGAACTTGAGGTCTTGGCAGCCATCAATTCCATCCATGGCTCAACCCGCCCCGACGCCGCGTTTCTCGATGCCCGTTCCCGATCGTTCCGCACGGCATTCGGCATGGAATCGGCCATGCCCGAGGCGATGAACCTTTCCACCGAAACGGAGGAAACCAAAAGCCTCTACGGCATCAACAGGCCGGAATGCCGAACCTTTGGAGAGCTTTGCCTCACCGCGAGGCGGATGGTCGAGCGCGGCGTGCGGTTCGTTGAACTCATCCACACCGGCAGCAGCGGCAATTGGGACAGCCACGGCAACATGGCCGATCACACCCGGTTGGCCTCCCAGTCCGACCAACCCGTCGGTGGACTCATCGCCGACCTTGCCCGCCGCGGACTTCTTGATGAGACACTGGTGGTATGGACGACGGAGTTTGGAAGAACCCCATTCAACAACAGGGCCGACAACCCAGGCAGGGAGCATCATAACTGGGCTTTCAGCTCTTTCCTGGCCGGGGCCGGCGTCAAGCCGGGAATTGTTCATGGGGCGACCGACGAGCATGGAATCCGAGCCGTCGAGAAACCGGTCCATGTCCATGACTTCCACGCCACCATCCTTCACCTCATGGGCCTCGACCACGAGAAACTGACCTACCGCCACGCCGGACGCGATTACCGTCTCACCGATGTCCATGGCAACGTGGCCCGTGAGGTACTGGCCTGATTCGAGCGGAAGATTCACCAATGCGGCGCCAAGCTTCACACGCCAATACTTGATCCGAATCATCGTCCAATGATGGCGGGGCTTGCATGATTCACGGCTGGCTGGAAAAGGCTTCAAATTCATCGAACAATGGCCACGGAGTTCGCGAACACCGGCTCACAGAGACA
>JAGWVO010000220.1 GCA_018970845.1 Planctomycetota bacterium | reverse complement strand
GCCGGAAATCCGCTGGGATGACAGGCCTATGGCCGGGGTATGCGAGATCAACTGGGGTTTGCTGCCCGAGCCGCGCCGGGCCGAACTGGAACGCAGCCTCGATGAACTGTTGACGGCCGAACACTGCGGGAGCCTGGCTCCGGGCGCGGTGCTCCTGGTGGCCGCGGGGGCCGTCATCATGGGCTCGCTGGCACTGTCGATTTTGCAGCTGATGGGGCTTTGCCCGCGGTTCTGAAATGTGCGAACGGCGCGGGGCGGCCCTTGCGATGGGCCGCCCCGCGCGGAAAACCACTTGGAAAGCCGGTTACTTCTTGGCGGCCTTGGCGTCGTCGGCGGCCGCGGCTTCGGCCTTCGGCGTCTTCTTCGGCTTCTTGCCAAGCTTCATCACGCGAACCTTGGGAAGGCCGTAAGGGCTGCGGCCGTCGGGGAACTTGTCATCCGCCTTGAGGGCGGCGATCCGCTCCGCCCGGGTGAGCACGCTGCGGGAACCCGTCAGGCCGCCTTTGCGCTTGAGACTCTTGTCAATCGACATGATCCGAACCCCTTGCCGTTATCCTCGATGCGAACCTCCTGTATACCTGAAGGCGTGGAAATTGGCAACGGACACCCACGGGCGGACACAGGCCATGCGCGTCACACTCGATTACGGCAAGACGGGTCTCGAGGTTGAACTTCCGGAGGAAAGGGTGGTGGGCCCCCTGGCCATCCAGCCCGCCAGCCCGCTGGCCGACCCTGTGGCGGCTCTCGACAGGGCGTTGGCCAACCCGATCGGCACCCCGCCGCTCGCCGAACTTGCCAAGGGTCGCAAGGACGCCTGCATCCTGGTCTGCGACATCACCCGCCCCGTGCCCAACTCCCTGATCCTGCCGCCCATGCTCAGGATTCTCGAGGGCGCGGGAATCCCCCGCGACAAGATCACCATCCTCGTCGCCACGGGGCTGCACCGCCCCAACGAGGGAGAGGAACTGGAGGAACTGGTCGGCGCGGAGGTGGCCCGGAACTACCGCTGCCTCAACCACCATGGCAAGGTTCGGGAGGAGCACGACTACCTCGGCACCACCGACCGAGGCGTGCCGGTCTGGATCGACAACCGCTACACCAGGGCCGACCTGAAGATCACCACGGGCCTGATCGAGCCGCACCTGATGGCCGGCTACTCCGGCGGCCGCAAGGTCATCTGCCCCGGGATCGCCGGCCTGGAAACCGTGAAGGTGTGGCACGGCCCCAAGTTCCTCGAGGATCCCCGCGCCGATTGCGGCATCCTCGAGGGCAACCCGGTCCACGAGGAAAACACCAGGATCGCCCTCATGGCCGGCTGCGACTTCATCGTGAATGTCTGCATCGACGGCAAGCGCCAGATCACCTGGCTGGGCGCCGGCGACATGATCAAGGCCTGGCAGACCGGCGTCTCGTTCGTCGAGAAGGTCGTCAAGGCCAGGGTCGAGGAACCCCTCGATGTCGTCGTGACCTCCTGCGCCGGCTACCCTCTCGACACCACCTGGTACCAGGCCGTCAAGGGACTCACAGGCGCCATGCCCATCGTCAAGAAGGGCGGCACCATCATCATCGCGGCGAGCCTCACCGAAGGTCTCGGCAGCCCCGAGTTCCAGCAGGTCATGCGCGAGAACCCCACCCTTGAGGGCTTCAAGAAGCGCATCATGACCACCGACTACTTCGTGATGGACCAGTGGCAACTCGAGGAACTCGCCAAGGTGCGCGCCCACTGCAAGGTGAAGGTGTTCACCAAGGGCCTCAGCGCCGAAATCCTCCGCGGCTGCCATGTCGAACCGGTCGAGTCGGTGGAGAAGGCCCTGTCCGATTCCATCGCCGAATACGGGCCCGCCACCCGGGTGGGCGTCATTCCCAAGGGGCCCTATGTGCTCCCGTATGTCGGCAAGGCCTGAAAGGTTCGCCGCCCGAAGTTGGCGTCATGATTTCGTCCGGCCTACAACGGCCGCCAACGACTCGACCTCGCCCCGGTCCACGGCGGGCGTCCCGCCCTTGCGGGTCGCCGTGACCGCCGCCAGGGCGATCGCGAACGAAAGCATCTCCGGGGGCGTCGCCCCTTCCAGGCGCCGTGCCACCAACCCGGCGGTGAACGCGTCTCCCGAACCGACCGTGTCGACCACCCTCACCTTGGGTGCCGGCATCCTCAGCGTCTCGCCCGGCGTGACGAGGATCGCCCCGTCGGCGCCCAGCGTCAAAGCCACCAACTCAAGTCCGAATTGCTCGAGAAGTTCGCGCGCCCGCTCCGCGGGCCCCGGGGAGCGCAAGCCGAGGTATTGAGCCAAAACCGGCAATTCCTCGTCGTTGAGCTTGGCCCACCGCGACCTTGCGAGGGAAGCCCTCGCGACCTCCGCCGAATGGAAGCCTTGCCTGAAATTGAGGTCGCACACCACGAGCGCCTCGGAAGCGAGGTCGAGCAGGGCCGCCAGACCGGCGCGGGACTCCGCCGACCGCTGGGCCAGGGTGCCGAAGCAGACCGCCTTCGCCCTGGACATGACGCCGCGCTGCGGCGCCGTGGGACGGAGGGCATCCCAGGCCACATCGGCGAGGAAGCGGTAATCGGCCTTGCCGGCGGCATCCACCACGACATCCACGGCGCCGGTCGGACGGACCGGATCGGTGGCCACGCCCGACACATCCACCCCACGCGCCGCGGCCATCCCAACGATGAGCCGGCCGTCGGCGTCGTCTCCCACGGCGCTGACCATGGCCGCCGGATGCCCCATGCCCGCGGCATGGATGGCGAAGTTGAAGGGCGCCCCGCCGGGCACCGCGCCGGAAGGCAGCCTGTCCCACAGGATCTCACCCAGTCCGACCACCAATCCGTTCACGACTCGTTCCCCCGGAATTTCAGGGATTTATTCAATGATTCCTTTTGTCATGGCCATGTTATGATGATTTCATTGTGACTCCTTTGTAGGGAAATGAATCAGGACCCTCGTTCCCATCGGAGCCTGCGAATGTTTTCCCAAACCGTCGAGTACGCGCTGCGGGCGATGGCCTGCCTGGCGAGCAGTCCGGATAACCAGTTCTGTCCGGCCCCCCGGATTGCCGAAGTGGCGCAGATCCCGCCATCCTATCTTTCGAAGGTTCTCAAGCATCTGGTTGACGCGGGACTCCTCCGTGGCCAGCGAGGCCCCGGTGGAGGGTTCCTGCTGCGCCGGCCCGCCGGTGAGATCACCATTTGGGATGTGGTGGATGCCGTGGATCCGATCAGGCGGATCACGACCTGCCCGCTGGATCTCGGGGCCCACAAGACCAACCTCTGCCCCCTCCACCGCAAGCTGGACAATGTGCTTGCCGACCTGGAGAAGGCCTTCAAGGAGACCACGCTCTCCGAGATGATGAACCAGCCGGGGTACCCCCAGCCCTTGTGCGACTTTGTCAATTCCACGCCCGCGCCCGCGGTTGATGGGCGCACACCGCTGGCCTGAATCAGTCGGCCCGGCGGACCACGGCGCCCGCCATGACGACAAGCCGCACATTGCGGATGGCGGAAATATCCTCGAGCGGGTTGCCGCGCACGGCCAGAAGGTTGGCGCGCAATCCCCTCCTGATGCTTCCCACGCGTTCCTCCATCCGCAGCATCCTCGCCGCGGCGGCCGTCGCCGCCTCAAGCGCCGAGGCCGGCTTCATGCCGTGCCGCACCAGCAGTTCCAGCTCGCGCGCGCCGTCGCCGTGGGGAAACACGCCCATGTCGCTGCCGTTGACGATGGCCACGCCCGATTCCAAAGCCGCCTTGAAACTCTCGCGCTTCCTTTCGATGTCCCGGGGCGTCGGCGCGCCGGGTTTCCATCCGGCGTAACGGGCGTAGGCTTCCGACATCGCCATGGTCGGGCAATATCCGATCCTTTTTTCCGCCAGCAGGCGAAACACGGCCAGGTCGCCCTCGTCGCCATGCTCGATCGTCGCCACACCCGCCATGGCCGCCCTGCGCATTCCCTCGCGGGACTGGGCATGCGCGGCCACCAACACGCCGGCGTCACGCGCCGTGGAAACGATCAGGTCGAGTTCCGACTGGCTGAAGGCGGGCCGGAACGCCGAGCCCGGGCCATGAGGGGTGTCGGCATACACCTTGATCCAGTCGGCCCCGGCGCGGATTTGCCGGCGGACCACCTCGCGCAGCCGTTCGCCATCGGCTTCGTCCGCCCCCTGGGGAATCCGCCATTCGGGCGAGAATGATCTCGGGGCGTAGGAACCTGTCGCGACGATCGCCCGGGTGGTCACCACCATCTCGGGGCCTTGGATCACCCGCTTGGCGATCGCCGACTTGACACCCACATCGGCAAGGTCGGCACCCTCGGTTCCCATGTCGCGGATCGTGGTGAAGCCCGACATGAGGTTGGCTCGGGCATGGACGGCGGCCCGGCAGACCCGCTCGGCCAGCGGCAGCCTCGACACCTGGTCGTCCCAGGGTGTTTCCGAATAGGGGAACAGCAGCAGGTGGGTATGGGCGTCGATGAGGCCCGGCAGGAGGGTGCAGCCAGGCAAGGGAAGGTCGGTCGCTCCCGCGGGCGCCCTGACCGTTTCCGCCGGGCCGGCCGCGGCGATGCGCTCGCCCTCGATCACGACCACCCAACCTTCGCGAGCCGCGCCCGAACCATCGAAAACCCGGTCGGGCCTGAGAACCATGGCCGGTTCGGCGGCGATGGATGCCAAGAGAACCATCAGGCCAAGCATGGGAAAACACCCCGGCATGGAACCGTCGAATCGGATGGACGCCGTTGATATACTGGATTTTTCCGGGCCTGTAGCTCAACGGTTAGAGCAGGGGACTCATAATCCCTTGGTTGTCGGTTCGAATCCGTCCGGGCCCACTTCAACGAAATCATCCTCGCTCGCGATCACGGGCCCATCCCGCAAGCCCAAGCCACCGGCAGAGATTAACTTTTTCAGATACGGTTATTCCTCAATCGTGCATCGGCCCTGCCTAGCGCCATGTGAGCGGATGCATGACAGGCTATCTACGGTTACGCCGCGGTTTTTTTTCATTTGCGGAACTCGGTTCCATGGTTTTGATTCCACCAAAATCAATTCCGATGCGGGCGGCCATTCGGCACAGGCCCGATGGAGTTCCCAAGGTCGCCCGGCTGATTGTTTGATCGGCGAATCTGGGTGGCGTATCGTCAAAAGACCGAAAGCCCATCAGGCAACGCACCCGACACCTTGCGGAGAACAGGCATGAAACGCTCGCTTCTGGCCGCCGGCCTTCTCATGCTGGCGATGACGACCGCCCAAAGCCGCTACATCAGGCCCGACCTCGAAAAAATTCCGGTGGACAGGCTGGTGGCCAACCTCAAGGCCAAGTCCGACATGGAACCCAAGAACGCCCAGGCTCGCTTCAACCTCGCGCGCGCCCACGGCATGGCCTATGCCAGAAAATCGGCGGAAATGGAAATCTTCCGCGGCAAGGCCGACAACGGGCCCTGGTTCGGCTACGAGCCCGCCTTCGTCCCCTTTGGAAAACCTGTCGAGGCCAAGGACAAGGAAGCTGAAAAGGCCGCCCGGGGACACCTGCAAGCCGCGATCGAACAGTTCGGCAAGGCCATGGAACTCCAGCCCGACAACCTCGCCGCCGAACTCGGCAAGGCGTGGTGCGTCGAGCAGTCCGGCGACAAGGCGGCTGCCATCGGCCTTTACAGGAAGGTTGTCGAAAAGGGCTGGGCCAAGGACCAGAAGGCCGAGGTCGCGCCCCTGGGCGGACATTTCATCACCGCCGAGGCCGCCGGCTACCTGATCCCGCTGCTCGACAAGGACAAGGACGCCAAGGAAATCGAGACCCTCCAAGGGCGCGTGACCGGCCTTGGCAAATTGCCACGCCCCATCACGCCGATCGCCGTTCCCCTTGCCGACGGCTTGGACGCAAGCGACATCCTCGACGCCAAGGCCGCCGTGGGCTTCGATGCCGACGGGACCGGCCTTCCCGGCCGGTGGACCTGGATCAATTCGAGGGCCGCCTGGCTGGTCATGGACCACAAGGGAGACGGAAAGGTCCGCTCCGGCCTGCAACTTTTCGGAAGCGTCAGCTTCTGGATGTTCTGGGAAAACGGATACGACGCCCTGGCCGCCCTCGATGACAACCACGATGGCGAACTCAGCGGAAGGGAATTGTCGGGCCTTTCGCTCTGGCATGACGCCAACGGCAACGGCGTGAGCGAACCGGGCGAGGTCAGGCCGGTCGGTTCCCATGGCATCGTGGCCATTTCCTGCCGGGGGAACA
>JAGWVO010000219.1 GCA_018970845.1 Planctomycetota bacterium | reverse complement strand
CGCGGCATGGTCGCCCGTGCGGTATCGGATCAGGGGCAGGAATGGATTGAACGCGCTGGTGATGGTGATTTCCCCGCGCACTCCCGGCGGGCATGGCGATCCGTCGGCCGCGAGTATCTCCACATGAATGTCGGGAGCGAGGATCTCGAGGCCATTTCCATGATCGATGCCGATGGGGCCAACCTCGTGCATGGCGTACAGGTTGAGCACGGGACACCCGAAAGCCGCTTCCAACTTCGACCGCGTGGCGGGAAGCAGGGCCGTTGCCGATGAAATCAGGGCCTTGGGCCGGTCGCGAAGCGGCAGGGAAGCGAGTTCGACGAGGCCGACGGGGTCTCCCGTCACCAACTCGGGAGTGAACTCGTCCAGGTAAGCCGCCCTGTCGGCGGGGGAACGCCATTCGGACGGGTTGAGGTTCAGCCTGGCGAGTCCGGCGCCGCCGAAATACGACATCACGGATGGGTAGGTGTATGCCGAGCGCTGGAACATCGCCTGGACGATCGACATCCGATTTCCACCCTCGATGCCGATGCCAAGCGCGCGAAGGGCGGCCTCGAAGACGGGGAGGTATTTCACCGGAGCCTCGGGGCAACTTGGAACCATCACCATGGTTCCGGAGGTTCCCGAGGTCCAGTAGGTGAGGATGTCGCCCAGGTCGGCGGTATCGGGAACGAAACGCCAGTACCCTGTGCGCAAGTCCTCGCGCAGCGTGGCTGGCATGGCTTCGAGCGATCCGCCGGATGGAAGCCTCTCCCGGTAAAAGGGAACATCGCGCCGGCAATGATCCAGGAATTCACCGAGCCATGGCGGTTGGGCGCGGGGCGGCGAGTTCCGGTTTGCCTTGAGAGCTTCGGCATAGCCTCGAACGCGGGCAAGGGCCCCGGCCGTGAGCCTTTCGCCGCAGCGGTGGGTCCATCGAGGCGCAAAGGGGTGTTCCCGAAGGCGCGTGAGCAAGCCCCGGCTTGCCTCGGTCAACAGCGGGAACATGGCGGCGTCGTCGAGGGGCATGGCCTCACTCCGAGCTGTACCTGGCCGCGGCCATGCGGGCCGCCTCGCGGGCCATCGCCTCGCGAACCTCGCGGGCGCGTCGCTCCCGTTCCGCCGCGCCACGCGCGACGAGGCGGCCTTCCACCGAATCCACCTGGCAAAACCTGTCTTCCGACTCCTGCCGTGTCTCGCCGGCAAGTCCGAGGCCCACGGCGCGCAAGGTTCGCCTCACGAGTTCCTCCCGGCGGTCCTCCTCCGTCATCAGGGAGTCCGCGGCGGTGATCGCCGCCACCTCGGGCAATTCCTTCGCGAACAGGTGGAACAAGCCATCCGCGGGCAGGTTTGACAACCTGAAAAACGGATGCCACAGCAACCGGCAAGCCGCCAGGATCCACAGCTTGCGGTTGCGTTCGGCCCTCGGCTTCAGTCCCCCTTCGCCACGGGCCAGGACAGCCGCGTCCATGCCGGGGTGGCCCAGCGATTCCAGGAGGTCGCCAAGCACCGCCGCGAGCGGCGGATCCTCCCTGAATTCCGGCGGAGTGTCCGCGAGCCAGCGCAGCAGGTCGGCCAACACGGGCATTGTCACTTGTATGTCTCCCGGGCGAAACGGGCTGCGAAAGCCACGAGTTGTTCCCAGTCGCGCACGGGGTGGATGCGGAAGCCGAGGTCCGCTAGGCGCTTGCCGGCATCCCATGATTCGGGATTGAACAGGTTGAGGACGAGCGTGCCGCCCGCCCTGGCCCGTTCCATGGCGAGGCGGCAAATTTCCGTCCCGGGAGCGCCCGTCTCGTCGTTGGACAACATCGTGTCCACCCCGTCGTCCGAGATCACCACGATATGGGTCGCCCGGGCGCTTGCCCGCCTTTTGAGGTAAGTGTCCCGCAGCACATGCAGGGGAAAGGCTGTGCTTCCACAGATGTATCCGGTGACGATGTCGATGAGGCGGTTTTCGTCCCTGATGAATCCCGAAGTGGTCTTGAACTGGCTCGGGCCCGACCAGAGCGTGGCCTGCACGCTGGCGCCGGCCCTCAGTGCGCTGAGGACGAGGATTGTTCCACACAGGGCAAGGTAGCTCGTTTGCATCGATGGATTGGGCATGCTGCCGGAACAGTCGATGTAGATGTCGAGGTCGACCGGTGCGCGGTCGGGTTCCTTTCCGGCCACCTCGCCGTGGACCCTGCGAACGGTGGTGATTCCCGGCACCACCACGGGGGACCGCATCAGCGAGCCGAGCATGTCGAGCTCCTGGAGGTCGTCCCCGGCGTCCCAACCCTCATACCCCTCGGGATGGGTTTCGGTGGCCGCCGGCTGCCTCCGGGATGGAAAAGGCAGGAGATGGGGCTTGGCCCGTTCCCTGTAGTAACGCGCCGTGACCTGATGTTCGGGCAACACGAGGCCCATTCCCCGCAACAAGTCGGCATATTCAATGGGCGAACGATGCTGCGAGCCGGGAGATCCCTTGCCCGGTTCGGGCTGTTGAGGGTCCCGGTCACCGTCATCCCCGGCTTCGCCATTGATGGCGGCATCGAATTCCCCGTCCGCCCCGAGTTCAGCCGGGTCGACAGCGGTAAGCCCGTCCGGAATGGTGGCGCCCTGTCCGCAATCCTTGCAGTCTCCCAGTCCGACCGACAGGAAGGTCTGCGGCTTTTCCCGGTCGGCATTCAGGTAGGGGAAAAGGATCGCGGCGAAGCGTCGGGCGCCCGCGAGCCAGCGCACCGAGAAGTGCCGGATGAGCCTTGAGACCAGCAGCGCGTCGGCATTCACGACGGGAGTGATGTCCGGGGGCGCGATCGTCCCCGGCGGAAGGCGCCACAGGTGTTCATAGGCTCGGGTGTAAACCTTCCATGTTTCGGTCGGGTTGGAGGTTTTGCCTGATTCGCGCAAGCGGACATAGACGGAGGCGAGATCGATTCCATGACGCCGCTGAAGCCGATCGTTGAGATGCAGGTCGCCATAGAGGTTCGCCACCATCGCGGGCGTTTCGGGAGGCAAGCCGATGAGAATCGGCTTCATCGCTGCGAGCATGCGGGCGTTGTCGGCCAGGTTTCCAGGCACGTGGACATGATGGCCAATCTCATGGGCCAGGATCGCCAGGGAGTGGTCCTCCAGCCCGAGTTCCCGCACCGTGGCGAGGTTCACCATCACGGTCTGGTCGGCTAGCCTGATCGCCGCGACCTGCCCGGCCATGCCGGAGGCTTCAGCCTGCTTTTGGGTCTCGAAGTAAACGGGAGGCTTCAGCAAGGTGTAGGGCGACCAAGAGGCCAGGGCCGCGGGCCAGGCGGCGTCCCAGCGTTCGGCCAGTTCGGAGGACTGGCTCATAGCGGCACCCTGGGAGGCACATGAACGCGGATCCTGAAACTGTTGGCGCGGGTGTGGGCCAGGTAATCATTCCCTCGAACGGCCGAAGTCGTTCCCGAAGGGATTCCATGGAAGGCCGTGTTCCTTTGAGGCGCGACCGCGGGCTGGCACGACCAACCGAAGGCGTCGGCATGCACGAGCGTTTCCGTCGGTCCATGGCGTGTCAGGAAACAGTGCCGGTTCGACTCGGGTCCCGTCTCGAGCAGGAGGGGCGGGAATTCGAAATCGCCGTCAAATCCCGTGAAATCGCCGACGCTTCCGCGCAGGGGCCAATTTTCGCATGGCTGGGCGCCGGCCTCGGCGGCGCGAACCAACCCGTCCACCACATCAACGCCCGGGCTTCCCGAAAGCAATTCAAGTGTTTCAGGAGTGAACAACTCGTCCAGTTTTCGCCAGGAGTCGGCCATCAGCGCGGCGATGGCGACCCGCGCCGCCGGCTCGGGCCAGGCGGGTTCGCCAAGGGCGGCCAGCGCCAGCTTGCCCGGAAGCCCGGAAGCCCTCTCCAGGGCGCCTCGGCGCAGGCGCGGTTCACCCAAACGCCAAGCCAGGATGCCGCCGGCATCCTCAAGTTGGCCGGCGTCTTCGGCCACGCCCGCGAGCATGGCCAATTCCCGCGCGAACCGGGCGCCCGCGGCGGCCATGTTCTCGGTCGCGTTGGAAAGGGCCGCCGGCAACGAGCGTGGCCGTTCGAGCAGGCGGGGCCGAAGCGCCGGGAACGAATGGCGCAGCAGGATCTCAAGGGCCGTGGGCTCGGCGGATCCCATACCGATCAGCCCGCGACCCGAATGAAGGAGGATCAGGTCGAAGACGGCCTCGAGCAGTTCATGAAGGCCGGGATGGGGCTCCACCGCCAGCGGCGGGAGAAGTTCCCGACACAAGGCGAGAACCTTTCCCGGATCAAGCCCGGGCCTCGCCCGCGCCATGGCGCGGAACCGGCCGTTCAAGTCGACGCGCCGGCCCGCCAGCCATTCCCGGATTCTCAGCTCCGGACCGTCGTCAGCCATCGCAGGTAGTTCGAGTATCGTTGATGGTAGTACTTCAGCTTCAAGACATCGGCATGGACATGGGCGTAGAGTTTCGTGCCCTTGGCCAATCCCGCCAGGTGTGTCTCGATTCCCGAAAGCCTCTTGCGAACCTCGCCGGCCGCGACACCCTCGAGGCCGCGGTCGAACGCCTCATCCAATTCCAGCAGCGGATCGGTCCTGTCGAGATCGAGCCTGACGAACTCCTCGCACGCCAGGTCAAAGGCCCGGCGGATCCAGGCGATGCGGTCCACCCGGTAAATGCCGTTTCCGGTTGCATCGAAAAACGGCGATCCAGGATTCTGAGCCAGCTTTTCGTGCAGGATCCAGGGCACAATCTGGATCAC
Source organism: Planctomycetota bacterium (assembly GCA_018970845.1). Classification (GTDB taxonomy): domain Bacteria; phylum Planctomycetota; class Planctomycetia; order Gemmatales; family Gemmataceae; genus REEB421. Next base: position 1,525 of record JAGWVO010000219.1, on the reverse strand, counting down.
ATCGGCCAGGCCCACTTCCCTTTGGCCCCGGAACCACGCCAGGCCCTTCGAGAACGCCAGCAAGGTCATCAGCGACCTGACGCTCAGGCCGTTCTCGGTTTGGCTGCAGATGCATTTGGCCTTGTCGCGGCCGCAATCCTCGGCGCAGACCTGGGCGAGCGTCTTTCCCGCCAGGTGGATGGTGTCCTTCGACTTGTACTCGATCTCCTTGGCCGCGAGGTCGCAGAAATCGAACTGCGCCGCGAAAAACTCAAGGCGACGCCTCACGGGGCGCGGTATCGACACCTTGAGGATTTGCGCGTGGACGGCGTCGAGTTCCTCGGGGGTGAAGATGAGTTCCTTCGGAAGCAGCGTCTCGGGCTTCACACCCTCCTCGACTCGGACCAGCAGGTCGTCGAGGAACCTTGGGTTGAAGTTGAGTGCCTTGATGACGATGTCGATGCGGTCCTTGAGCGCCTCGATCACCTGGTAGGTGCCGCCGCCCATGTCATCGTTGGCGGTGAGGAACCAGGCGCTTTCGGGACTCTCGACCGTTTGCCCAAGGACCTCGGCGTAGCCGTCGGCCAGCAGGGTGAGCAGCGCCGATTGGGTGCGCGTCGGAATGCGGTTGTACTCATCGACGATCTTGACCCGCATGGTGATCCATTGGCGCCAGGCGATCTTGATGTCGTCGGCGGAGTTGGATTCCATGAGCGCCTTGGGCAGCGGATTGCCCAGGAGATCGGCGACCGTCATCTGCGGTTGGCCATGCTGGATGCCACGCCTGACGGTCCGGAGGTCGTATCCGGCGAGCAGGCTCATCAGGATCGCCGAGGCCGTCTTTCCGCGGCCTGGTCCGCCGATGAACAAGGCGCGCTTCCTGAGGGCGAAGTTCAACAGGGGCAGCAGCACGAAGGACGAATACGACATGCCGCTGGGCAGCCGCAACTCGGTTCCGGCGCCACCGAAGGTGAAGGAGCGCGGGGGACGGCCAATTTCATTATACTCGATATCGTAATAGGGCGTTATGATGGCGTGGTTGACAATCCAGAAATACGCCTGCCTGAACTTTTCATCAAGCCGCGAAACGGGCGTCTCGGGTGATCCTTCCCCCGAGGCCGGACCGGAATACAGCTTGCTGATGTCGAACTCATCCTGCCCGGACATGGACGATGCCGGCAGCGTCGGGGCCGCGCTGACTTGCCTCGGATCATGGGCCGGCCTTTTCCAGAACACGGTTTCACCCATTCGAGGAATTGGAAATTGGTTGATGTGATCCTATTGAATCCAATCCGCGTGGCCACGATGGGACCTATTGGTGGAATGGTGGAAAAACGAGATTATTCAAATCAGCTTTGAATCATGATTGAATTGCTCCTCAAGTTGGCCGGGCTTTCCAAGCACCGCCATCCCGGAGGGCCGGCCTCCGGAGATTTGGACACGCCCGGTGATCCCGACCGGTTTGTCGTCGAGTTTTCGGACGGTGGGCGCGAATGGACGGCGACATTCGAAGAAGACGAACTTGAATGGCTTTGATCCGAGGCGA
>JAGWVO010000218.1 GCA_018970845.1 Planctomycetota bacterium | reverse complement strand
CGTCCTGCATCGGCCGTCCGCCCCAGTTGATCGAAAGGCACGAGTATCCCAGCCTGGCCATGTGGCGGACCTCGTCGATGGAGGCGCGCTGCCCGCCGCCATGCAGGTGCAGGAGGCCCGGTACCTTGCCCGGGGCCTTGGGCCGGCCGTGAAACGCCGCCATGCGGGCCGGCTTGCCCAGGAAAGTGCCCACATGCCAAGTGACATGGCTCAGCAGGACCCCGTCGTCCTCCCACGACCTGACGATGGAAACCTCGAGCGGATCGCGGCGGGGGTCGACATCGGCCCAAAGCTCGGCCACCGTGGCGGGAGGCTTGTCGGCGGCGGGCGCCAGCAGCACCGCGATCATGACCAGCATCAGGCACACCTCGTTCAATGTCACCAAGTTGGAAAATCGCCCCCGGAGGTTGCTTTTCCCTGCCGCGGGCATCACCGTGGTTGTTCAGGATATGCGATCCGGACGACCATCTCCATGAGCCAGACCCCGCAGCAGCCGCCGAGCACCTCCGAGGGTCTCCTGCACCGGCTGGGTCATTCCGGCGACGCCGAGGCATGGGAACTGTTCGTGAGGGTTTACGGCCCGGCGATCCACCGGCACGCGGTTTCCTGCGGCCTGGACCACGCCGACGCCCTGGATGTGACGCAGGAGGTGCTGCTGCAGGTGAGCCAGCAGATCGCCCTTTTTGAGTACGACCGATCCCGGGGCCGCTTCCGCGACTGGCTCAGGCGCATCGCGCACCGCAGGTGCCTCGACCTGCTGCGCGCCCGCCGCCGGAGACGGGAGCGCGAAACGCGCGCCGCGGTGGACTGGGATGCCGGGAAGCTGGTGGCCGAGTGGGACCAGGCGGTTCTCGAGGAACTCACGCGGCTGGCGATGGCCAAGGCGAAGGGACAGGTTGAGCCCAAGACCTGGCTGGCGTTCGAGGCGACATGGATGCGCCAGCGGCCCCCGGCCGAGGTGGCCGTCGAGCTTGGCATGGATGTTTCCCAGGTTTACCTCGCCAAGTCGAGGGTCCTGGCGAGGATCAGGCGGGAGGTTCTGCTGCTGGCCGACGGGGATCCTCCCCTGCCGTCAATGCCGGTGAAAGAATCGCCTCCCTCCGGCGAAACATTCCATGAAAACCCGAAGTCGGCTGAATAGGTCGGAAGATGGATTGTCCGGGCGGTGAAGCGCTGGAGGAATGGCTCGCCGGCAACGGCGACCCCGGGCTTGACGGTCATGTCGGGCGCTGCGCGACCTGCCAGCGCCGGCTCGATGAGCTGACCCGGGGCGGGGAATTGGCGCCCGGCTTCGTCGCCATGCGCGAACCGGTGGCGTTGCCGGTGATGGCCTGGTCCCGCGCGGCGGCGTCGCGGGCCGGACAGGCCCGTGCCGCGCGCCCCGACGGGTCCCTGCCGGCGGGCAGCCGGATCGCCCATTTTGAAATCATCGCGGAACTGGGCCGCGGTTCCTCCGGCACCGTCTACAAGGCCCGCGACACCGTCCTCGACCGCGAGGTCGCCATCAAGGTTTTCCGGGGGGGGGACATCGCGCGCATCAACGCCGAGGCCCGGCGCATGGCCTCGGTCGGGCATCCCGCCATCGTGCCGATCCTTTCGGTGATCGACAGGGCGAGCCACCTGCCGCCGGCGATCGCCATGGAATTGGTGGCCGGCGAGTCGCTCGCCCAGCGCATCGGAAGGGAAGGCCCGTTGCCTTGCGTGGAGGCGGCGGAACTGTTGGTCCGCGTCGCCTCGGGCGTGGAAGCCGCCCACGCGGCCGGCCTCGTCCACCGCGACATCAAGCCGGGCAACATCCTCCTCGATTCCCGGAACGACCGCGTGCTCCTCGCCGATTTCGGACTGGCGGTCGACTCGGGCGCCGGCAATGAACCGCCCGGCGGGGGAACGCCGGGCTTCATCGCTCCCGAGCGCATCGGCTCGCTGGTTCCCGCCTCGCCTTCGGCGGACATCTATTCGCTTGGCGCAACCCTTTATCAGGCGCTCACCGGAACCCCTCCCTACCGTGGCGCGGCGAGGCAGGCGCTTGACCAGGCGCTCGCCGACGACCCCGCGCCCATCCGCGGGCTCAACCGCGCCGTTCCCCGCGACCTTGAGACGATCGTTCACAAGGCGATGGCCAGGAAACCCTCGGCCCGGTACGGATCGGTTCGGGAGTTCGCCGACGACCTGGCCCGATGGCTGTCCGACAAGCCGATCATCGCCAGGCCGCCGGGCCCGTTCGGCAGGGCCGTCCTGTGGATCCGTCGCCACGCGCGCGTCGCCGCCTTCGCGCTGGTGACCGGGTCGCTTCTTGTCGCCTTGGCGGCCGTGTCGCTGGCGTTCGCCTGGAAATCGTCCAGCGATGCCGCGGCGCTCAGGGCGGAAAACGCCCGCGCGCGCGGGAACCTCTCCACGGCGCTGGACGCGGTGACCCGAATGGCCTCGATGGCGCGGGATGAGTCGGCGCGATGGCCGGGCGCCTCGCCCATGCGCGGGAAACTGACGGAATGGGTGGGGGAAAGCCTCGACAGCCTGGCGGTGGCCAACCTGGGTGAACCGGGCCTGAGCCAGGCGGCGGCGCGAGCGGCGATCGGCTTGGCCGAGTTCCTCGCCCAAACCGGCGAGACGGGTCGCGCCATCGGTATTCTCGAGCAAGTCGCGGCGCGGGACGAGGATGATCCGGTGGTGGCTTCCTTCGCGCGGATCGCGCAGGTGCATTTGTCCGGCCATTCCCTCAGGCTGGCCGATTACGACAAATGCCTGGAAATCTGCCGGCGGGTCGCCCGGGCCGAAGGATCAACCCTGGTGGGCGCGCAGGCGCGCACCAACGCGGCCAAGGCGCTGAGGCTTCAGGGAAAATACCTCGAGGCCATGGAGGAATTCACGGCCGCCGGAATCATCCTTGGCACCTTGTCGCCTGGACCGTTCATCGAAAGCGCCCGATATGTGCTGCATGGGGAGTTGGCCGCCATGGCCCTGTCGAGGGGCCGCCTGGATGATGCCTTGGCCGAGGCGCGGGAAATGTTGAAACACGCCGTAAAAAGCCGGCCGGCGGCGCCGGACGAACCGTTCACCCCCGTCGAGGAAACCCGCGCCCGGCTCATGCTCGCCAGCATCCTGCTCAAATTGGGGCGTGTCGACGAGTCGGAGCGGGAAGCCAAGGCGGCCGGGGAATCCATCGGGCCCGCCGTCGCCGCGGATCCCCGACGGCTCGATTGGCGCCAGTTGCTGGTCGAGGCGCTCATGGCCCGGGGCGACTGCCTGTGGAACACGGGCGACTTCCCCAAGGCGCTGGAGGTGTACGAACCGGCCCGCCTGTCCGCGACGGACCTCATTAAAACGGATCCTGGAAATGCCCAATTCAGGATGCAGGCCATCTTCCTGGCCGGCCGCGTGGCGGAGATGCGCGCCCGGCGGATGGAGTTCGCCCGTTGCCGGGACGATGTCAGGGAAATGATCGGGTTGTTCGAAGCCTTCAAGGGCAAGATTCCCGAGAGGATTTTCAAAAGGGACCTCGAGGCGCTGGAATTGGACCTGGCCGTGGTGGACCGGTTCTCGAAATTCGACATGGAGGATCCCTCCCTGCCGGATGTCGACAACCCCGACATCAGCCGCAAGATCCGCACCGGGAGGGTGTTGTCACTGGCCCGGATGGGGCGATGGGACGCCTGCGGGAGGTTCCTCGCGGAAGAGATTCCGGTCAAGGAACGGAAACCGGCCGAATACCTGCAATTGGCGCGGGCCTGCGCGCTGCTTTCCCGCCAGGATGAACGGAAGGCGGCCATGGCCATCGACTTCCTGAAAAAAGCCGTGGCGGGAAACCCCGACCTGCGCATCTCGTCGATCTCCGACCCCGAGTTCATTCCCTTGAGGCCGCTTCCGGGTTTTCAGGCGATCGTCCAGCTGAAACCCTGAAAGCCATTCCTGTCGCCTGCAAATCCAAAGATAGATCCGCCTGATCACGGCGAATTGCTCATGTCATATGTCGGAATCTTCACGAATCAGGTGTCAACATGCGCTATTCAGGCAAGAGTTGCCCCGCTCGCCGTGTCATTTCCCGCCATCTTCAAATCGAGCATCTTGAAAGTCGTTTGGTGCCCGCAAGTTATGTGTGGAACACCGACAGCGACGGATTTTGGAACGATGCCGCCAATTGGAGTCCCAATGGCGTGCCGGGTTTGGGGGACTCGGCGACGATTGACCGGGGAGCGGCCAACCCCACGATCACGATCACCGATGACCGCACGATCTCCAACCTCGACCTGCGCGAGAAACTGGTGATCCAGTCGGGCACCGTCGTTTGCGCGGGTCCATGGTCGCTGGCCGGCGATTCCTCGTTCACATCAACACTGGAGATCGCGCAGGGCGGGACCATGGCGCTCAGGGGAGGTTCCGTCGGCGGTGACTATCGACCGGCCTTCACCAACGCCGGCACCATCATCGTCGGATCGGGCAACCAAAACCTCAGCAGCATGCCATTGACCAACCTGCCAACGGGCGTCATTTCATGGGAAGACGGCGCCACCCTTCTGGGCAACTCCCACCTCATCAACCAGGGCACCTTCCTCAAGCCCGCCGGCACCGGCACCTCGGCCCTCACCAAGACATGGAGCAACCGCGGCGGAACCATTCAGGTGGACGCAGGCACGCTTGAGATGACAAACACCATGGCGGATGTTTCCGGCATGCAGTTCGTGGTCGCGCAGGGCGCCAAGGCGTTCCTTTCAGGCGACCTGCGCAACTGGAGTGGCGTGATTTCCGGAACCGGCTCGGGCTTGGTTCAATTCGGCGATGCGAATCGCCGGGCAACGGTGACTCTTTCCACCAACGATTCCAGCCCGGCCGACGCCACATTCAACTTCAGTCCCGGAATGGCGCACATCACCAATTGCTGGATCCAATCCATAGGCGTTCCGAATGTTCCCAATGGAGTACTTTCCAACCAGGGAACTCTGGTTTTCGACCAATCGGCAAGCGACATCAGGCTCACCACGGCTCTCACGATCAACAACTCGGGCTCCATGATTATCGCCAATGCCGCCGGCAGCAGCATGTACTTGCAAACCACCACCATCATCAACACGGGCCTGATCGACTTCACGAACAATTCCACGGTCACCATCGGGCTCTCCAGCGCCACGATCCAGAACAGGGGCCGGTTGCTCAAGTCCGCCGGTTCGGGCGTCACCACCGTCGGCGGCGTCATCATGCGGCCGGAGGGTACCGTCGAATCCCGCGCCGGAACCCTTGAACTGCGAGGGTTTGGCGGGGCACCCGCCTCCACCGGCAGCGCCTTCGCGGCCTCCAACGGCGCCACCATCCTGCTGACGGAAAACCACTACCTTCAGGGTACCTACTCCGGCACGGGCCTGGGTACCGTGCAAATCGGCACCGCCGACACCTCTTATCCGAACGCATTCATCCGTGTCGAACAGGCCGGTGCCTCCCTCAACTTCACCGACAGCATCCTGCACTTTGTCCGTGGATCAATCTATTCTGACAATATTCAAAATGTCGGTTTTTCAACCATCACCAACAACGGAATCATTTCAATCGATGGGGGCGAGGCCAATTTCTCCGGTTTCGCCTCAATCAACAACCCCGGCAGCATCATCGTCTCGGCCTCCGGCCAGTTGCGCCTTTTCAACGCCACCCTGAGGAATCAGACAGGCGGACTGCTGGAATTCAGGGGCGGCGGCGGCGCCGTGGGCAGCGGGGTCATCGACAACCGGGGCATCCTGAGGCAATTGACCGGCTTGAACGCGACCATTTCAACGCCCGTGATCCTTCGGAAGGAGGGCTTTGTGGATGTCGTTGCGGGAGTCCTTGACCTGGCTGGCGACAACAGCGTTCTGGAAGGCGGTTCCTATCAGGTGGCGGCAGGCGGCGAACTCAAGGCCACGGGCTTTTCACCCACCTTGCGCGGAGACTTCACCGGATCGGGTGGCGGCCGCTTCACCCTGACCAGGGATATGAACCTCGAAGGCGCATCGTTCGACTTCCCCGCCGGCATGGTCCGATTCACCGGAGGTTCGCTGACCGCCGCGAATAACGGACGCGCCGAGTTTGTGAACCGGGGGTTCATGACGATCGCGTCCGGCGGTTCCCGGCAACGGAGCGCCTTCACCCGCACCGATCTGCGCAACCTGGGAACCATCACGGTCAACGATGCCGAATGGCTGCCGGACGGTTCCACCACCATCGACAACAGGGGGACGATCAACCTCAGCGACGGAGCCATCGTGCTCAGAAGCACCGG
>JAGWVO010000217.1 GCA_018970845.1 Planctomycetota bacterium | reverse complement strand
GACGGGTGCCCCACACAGTTCAAATGGAACCGCTGATGCTGTGTCGCCATTGAGGAGCCACCATTCCCCGGGGCGCTTGATTTCCCGGTCCACCCGGGCCTCTGCCGCTGGCGGCCCCAGGGCGAGTCCCAAGGGACCGCCGGCCTGCCTGACCGCCAGCAAGGCGGGTTCCTTTCGGGCCAAGGCCGAGGCGAGGGCCTTGGAGTCGGCCGCGCCAAGCCATTGCCGGCCGGCAAGCACCTCGGCCAAGGCTCCCTCCGCCTGATCGCCCGCTCCCGGGGATTCCTCAAAGCCAAGTTTGGCCTGCTTGTCGAAAACAATGGCATCGCAGGCCAGCGCGAGAATCAGGGCGTTTCCCCGCGCCTGGGGTGAAAGGTAGGCCACCAGTCGTGGCGTTTCAGGGCCGGCCATCGAGACCATCGAGCGGGCCGCTTCACCCGCGGAAACGGCTTCTTGAGGCTGCCCCCCGTGGCATTCGAGGTTCAGCACCACGATTTCAGGCTTCAGCCCCAGCGCGCGGCGAATGTCGCGGGCGATCTTCTCGCGCATGGCGCCGTTGATTTCTCCCCGAAGGTTGATTTGCACGACGGGCCCGGCGGCGCTTGAAAAATCTGCCACGGAGTCGCGGTCCACCTTGAGGCGCTGGAGGACGGCCGCCAGGCTGGCCGGGGAATCCGCCGAGCAGAGGCCCAGTTCCAAGGCCCTTGCCCTGTCAAATCTTCCGGGGGAACCGGATTCCATCACGGGTTCCCCGCCGGCAAAGGCGGCACCGTCGCGGAAACGGTCGGTGCCGGGGCGCGCGTCAGGGTCCCGGCGGATGCTCGTGCCGGGGTCGGCAAGCTTGCGGGCCACGATGGCCGAACGACCCTGCCGGCGCGCCGCATCCTCATAGGCCGCCTTGTAGATCGGATCGAGTTCGCCATCGCCCTCATGGGCCGGCCCCAGGGTCGCCTTGGGGCCCATGACAAGATCCTCGCACGACAAGGCCGCCAGAACCCCGTGGCCGGTCAGGTCGCCCTCGATCCACCCGATGGTCAATACCTTGTCCCGATCGAGTCCCTGGATCATGCGGGTGAGAACGAGGCAGGAATCGAGGTTGGTCAACCGTGATGGTCTTCCGCCCGGGTTGAAATCGAGGATGAACACATGGCGCTGGGTCGAGCCCTTCTTGCGCTCGGCCGACACCCGTTCCTGAATTGAAGCCGCCAACTGGCGGACCGTTTCGGGCTCAAGATTCTCCGGAACATGGAAAATCGTGGCTGGCCGCCCATGGGGCACTGTCAAGCTGGCCAGCAAAGCTGTCGCGAACCATGTGGCAACCATGGCCTCGGTCCTCGATCGCGGCCCTGCCGGGGCGGCGACACAATCATATTAGGGCTCGGGGAGGGCGGTTGGCTTCAAGACGCCCCGCCACCAGGGCGCAAGGGCCATGGCACCTCGAGGCCGTGCGAGGCCATCAGCGCGCCGTCGGCGAGCACTTCCCTCGAACGGCCTTGGATCACAATGGTTCCCTTGTCGATGAGGGCGACAACCTGACAGAGCTCATGCACCAACTCAAGGTCATGGGTGGCCAGGACCAGCGTCTTATCGATGCATTTGATCAATTCGATGAATTCCTTTCTTCCACGCGGATCCAGGCCCGCCGTGGGTTCATCGAGGAGCAGCAATTTCGGGTCGAGGGCCAATACGCCGGCCAGGGCCACCCGTTTCTTTTGGCCCAGCGACAATCGTTGCGGTACCTTGCCGGCCCAGCCGGCGATTCCGACCCGTTCCATCGCCGCCATGGCGATTTCCCGGGCCCTGGGTTCCGATTCCCCGCGCAGCAAGGGACCGAGGCCAACATCATCCTCGACGCTGGCTTCCAGCAGCTGGTCATCGGGATCCTGAAACAAAAGACCCACCGAACCCCGAAGGGCCTTGCGTCCCTTCGAGTCGGTCAAGTCGTGTCCCGCGACCCGGCCTTTTCCACCCTTGGGCGCGAGGACTCCGCACAATGCCAGAAGGAGGGATGTCTTCCCCGCCCCGTTGGGCCCCACGAGGCCGACCCTCGAACCCTCCGGCACGCGCCAGCTCAATTCGCCAAGCACCGGAGTGCCATCGGGAAGGTTCACCGACAGGCATGAAAGTTCAATCACGGCGCGGCCAACCACCAGCACGCCCATCCGCCGGCGGCGGCTGCGGAGAGAGCCAGCATGGAATCCCTGGTTTTCCAACGCCGTCCGGGAATCCTGCCTTGGCTTTCACCGGTTCTCAGCCGGATGGCGACTCCCATCCTCTCGGCCCGTGCCGAGGAACGGATCAGCCCCATTCCGACCAGCAGCCCGATGATCCTCCACGACATTCCATTGGCCGCCAGTCGCGCCCCGCGCAACCGCGCCGCCACCCTCATCTGGCGCCATTCACCGGAAATGACGGAGAGGCAGCGGCCCGACATCCACACCACCATGGCCACCGAGGAGCCAAGCCTCAGGTCGGCGCAGACCGACCTCCAGTCGGTGGCGCCCAATCCAAGCAGGCAAATCCAGCCGCACGCCAGCATGACCCAGGCCCTGCAAAGCACCTTCAAGGCCGATTCCGTTCCACTCCAAGTGGCACCGTGCCACGAAGGCTCGCCCGCGACCGCGGGCGTCATCCAAGGCATGGGAAGCACCAGCAAAAAAAGGAAACCCAAGGCGGCCATTCCGCGTGGACCATGCCAGGCCATGGGGATTCCAGCCATCCAAAGGCCGACAACGGCCAGCGGTATCATCGCGGCGATCTGGTCGAGTCTGGCCATCAACCCGATGGGAAGGGCCAAGGCCGCGAATGCGAGGCAACGCGCCGTGGGGTGGGCGCCTTCCAGCAGCGGGAAGCGGGAAGCCGGTGCCGCCCAACCGTCGTGTCCCGTCACCCGCGCGCCTCGCCAATGGCCATGAATGCCTCGGGATGGTTGCATCCCCCGTCCAGCAGCTTACAATCGGCCCGCCCGATGCGCCCCTCCTCTTGGTCATTTCGCGAGTTCCGACGCGTGACGCCCTACCTGCAATCCCTTGATCCGGTGGCCTTGGTCGCTCCGGGAATCCCCCTCAGTTCCACCATTTCACTGTTTCTGGCGGCGTTGCCGGTGGCGATGCTGTTCTTCCTGCTGGTGGCACGGCGGTGGGAGGCCCCGATGGCGGGCCTGGCCGCGGTGGCCGCCGCCGGGTTGATCGCCCTGCTGGTTCACCGCATGCCGCCCGAGTTTGCCGCCTTGGCGTTCCTGCATGGCGTGCTCTTTGGAATCCTGCCCATTGGCTGGACCGTGCTGGCGGGGATGCTTGTCTACAACCTGACGGTGGAAACCGGCGCCTTCGAGAAGGTTCGGGAGTCGGTGGGGCGGCTGTCTCCCGATCCCAGGATGCAGGCCCTTCTGATCGGATTCAGCTTCGGCGCGTTCCTCGAGGGGGCGGCGGGTTCGGGCACGCCCGTCGCCATTTGCGGCGCCATCCTGGTGGGCCTCGGGTTTCCGGCCTTCGAGGCGGCGGTGCTGTGTCTGTTGGCCAACACTTCCCCCGTGGCATTCGGGGGACTGAGCATGCCGCTGATCACCCTCAGCGGTGTCACGGGGTTGCATGCCCCCACCCTCAGCGTGATGGCCGGGCACCAATTGCCGTTTTTCTCGGTTGTCGTTCCGGCCGTCATGCTCATTCGGTCATGCGCGTGGCGCGATATTGTTTCGATCTGGCCGGCCTTGCTTGTCTCGGGCATCTCGTTCGCCTTGTGCCAGTATTGTTGCGCGACGGCGCACCTGTGGGGTTTCGGGGAGGTGTATCCGCTGACCGATATCGCTGGCGGCATTGTTTCACTGGTGGCCACGGCCTTGTTCCTGACCGTCTGGACGCCTCCGCCCATGGTCCAACCGATGCGAGGCGGACATGGCGGACCCGTATTGAACGGCACCAGGGACGATGCCTTGCCATTGTCCGTGGCAAGGGCCTGGATGCCGTTCGTGCTCATGAGCGGATTCCTGATGGCGGCGGGCATGGTGAGGCAGCAGGAGGAAAAATCCCAGACGGCCGCTGGTGCTGTCGTGGCGGGTGTCCCCACCTGGATCAAGATTCCCATGGGCCCGCTTCATTTGGGAGTTCAACGCGACGAAGTCATGCGCGCCAACCCCGATGACCTTGAGAAGGCCATCTTCGATTTCCGCTGGGCCACGGCGCCAGGCACCCCTGTGTTTTGCGCCTTTTTGCTGGCGATTCCCGTGCTGGGCGCCCGCTGGAGCCATGTCCGGCGCACATGCGCCGTCACCGCAAGGCAGATGACGATTCCCATTCCCACCATCGCCATCATGCTGGGGCTTAGTTATCTCACGAAGCACGCGGGCATGGACGCCATTTTGGGGCATGCTTTTGCCAGCACGGGCGCCCTCTACCCCTTGTTTGCCGCCATGCTCGGCTGGCTGGGGGTGTTCCTCACCGGCACCGACGCCGGCAGCAACGCCCTGTTTGGCAGCCTGCAAAAACTGACAGCGCTCGAGTTGCATCGCGCGGGGCAGTTCCCCGGCTTGGAACTGGAGCAGGCGCAGGTGCTGATCTGCACCGCCAACAGCACCGGCGGGGTGATGGGCAAGATGATTGACGCGCAATCAATTGTGGTGGCCACGGCGGCCACGGGCCAGCAGGGCCGCGAGGCCGACATCTTCCGCGCGGTGATCGTGCCGAGCGTGGTCATGGCGGCGCTTATAGGACTGCTCACGCTGCTTCAGGCCTACTGGGCCCCGCTGCAAGTCATGGTGCCGATGCCGCCTGTGAAGTGATTGGCGCGCCCCGCCGGCCAAGGGAAACAATAGCCGCGGACTTCCACTTTAACGGTACGCTCAAGAACATGTGGATGCCTTATCGAGTCTGGCTGGCTTGAGCGGAGGTTTTCGCATGCCCCTTCCCGAGTTCTGCGGCAGCGAAACAGCCATGGATTTGATGTCTCGGGCGCGTGCGGATGTGAACGATCCTGTGCCCCGTCTCATTCTGGCTGATTGGCTTGAGCGGATTCACGAGCCGGATGCCCACGAGATGTGCCAAGTCTTGAGGGCGAGTTTCAACGGAAGCGATCTGGTGTTGTTGCGGCAGGAAACGGCGAGCCGGCTTCATCCGGTGGTGGGAGCCCGCCGTGGCTGGTTCAGCGGGCCTTGGCTGGGCCATGGAGGAGAGCTGGAAAGGCTGTGGCTGGCCTCGCCTCACACGGTGGAATTGCCGGGGGGTGAGCTTTTGGAGCTGGAACAGATTCCTGCGGGCACCTTCATGATGGGCAGCCCGGAATCTGAAGAAGAACGCTTCGATGACGAGACCCAGCACGAGGTGACGATCTCGAAGCCGTTTTACATGGGCAAATACCCGGTCACGCAGGCGCAATGGCAGGCCGTGATGGGCAACAATCCGAGTGATTTCAAAGGTGAGCGATTGCCGGTGGAGAATGTGAGTTGGGATGATGCGATGGCGTTTTGCGGGAAGGCGAAACAAAAGACGGGGCAAGGATTTCGTTTGCCCACGGAAGCCCGGTGGGAGTATGCGTGCCGGGCGGGGACAACAACGCCATTTCATTTTGGCAGCCAGTTGAATGGCACCCAAGCCAACTGCGACGGGAGCGTTCCTTACGGAACTACCATTAAATATCCCTCTTTGGGAAAGACCAGCTCAGTCGGCAGTTATCCTGCCAATAATTGGGGCCTTTACGACATGCACGGGAATGTGTGGGAATGGTGTTCAGACTGGTATGGGGACTATGGCAATAACAGAGTAACGGATCCTCAAGGTGCGATATCGGGGGAAGCTCGCGTTCTGCGGGGCGGGTCCTGGAGCTTCTTCGCCATGGCCTGCCGCGCCGCTTACCGCGGCAGGCTCTATCCTAGCTACCGCCGCAACAACTACGGTTTCCGGGTTTTGCTCCCCCTGGACTTCTGATTTTGTTTGATATATTATTATTGCTATTTGTGGTGTTGGTTTTGGGTTGAATTGGTTTGGTTTTGGAATGGGATTCCGAACTCGCGCCATTGGCGGATGACAAATAGTGGGAATTGGTTGTTAGCGTGATTGGCCGGTTATCGGCTGACGGCTATGATCAGACTAATCTTTCAAACGGTCGAGCCAAAAGCATGTTCTGTCCCGAATGTGGCAACGATGTTGAGTCGACGGCGAAGTTTTGCTGCGAGGCCGACATCTTCCGCGCGGTGATCGTGCCGAGCGTGGTCATGGCGGCGCTTATAGGACTGCTCACGCTGCTTCAGGCCTACTGGGCCCCGCTGCAAGTCATGGTGCCGATGCCGCC
>JAGWVO010000216.1 GCA_018970845.1 Planctomycetota bacterium | reverse complement strand
CAGTGTCAGGCCCGCGGGTGAATCCAAGCACGGTGATTACCAAGCCAACGCGGCCATGGCTTTGGCCAAGGCCGCCGGCAAGCCTCCGCGGGCCGTCGCCGAATTATTGGTTGCCGGATTGGAACACGGTGCCGCTTTTTCAACGCCGGAGATAGCCGGCCCGGGATTCCTGAATTTCAGGTTTTCAGAAGAATGGCTCGCGGACCGACTGTCGGAAATGTCCCGTGACGAGCGCCTGCTTGTGGCCCCGGTTGGTAGCCCAAGGCGATTGGTCATCGATTTCAGCAGCCCGAATGTCGCCAAGCCGATGCATGTCGGCCACCTGCGATCCACGATCCTGGGCGACGCGCTGAGCAGGCTGTTCAGGTTCCTCGGGCATGAGGTGATCACGGACAACCATCTTGGCGACTGGGGAACCCAGTTTGGAATGCTGCTTTACGGTTACAAGAACATGCGGGATGACGAGGCCTTCCGCCTCGATCCCGTGAGGGAATTGGCCAGGTTGTATGTCGCGGTGCGACAGCAATTCCGAGCCGATGAGGATGATGACCAGGCTTCCGATCCCGTCCAGGACGCCTGTCGCGCCGAGGTGGCCAAGCTCCATGCCGGAGACCCGGAGAACATGGAGCTTTGGCGATCGTTCATGCCGGCCTGCCTTGAGGAGATCGATCGTGTATACCGCAGACTGGATGTGCGGTTTGATCATGTCCTTGGTGAAAGCTTTTACCAGCCGATGCTCGCGACGGTGGCCGCCGGATTGTCAAGCTCTGGAATCGCCGAGGAAAGCCATGGCGCGCAGGTGGTGTTTTTCGGCGAGAACGAACCACCCGCCCTCGTGCGGAAGCGTGACGGCGCCTTCACCTATGCCACATCCGACCTGGCGGCGATCGCATGGCGACTTGAGAAATTCAATCCGACCGACATTCTCTATGTGGTCGATTCCAGGCAGGCCCTTCATTTCAAGCAGATTTTCGAAGTGGCCCGCAGATGGGGAAAGACCTCGGCCCGATTGACGCATGTCGCCTTCGGATCGGTGCTTGGCGAGGACAGAAAGCCGATCAAGACCCGTGATGGCAAGGCGGGCGCCACGCTTGAGCAGTTGCTGGACGAGGCTGTCCGCCTGGCGGGAGAGACCTTTGATTCCCATGGCGATGAGGACGATGCCTCCATTCCGGGGGCCGATCGGGCTGCGATCGCCGAGGCGGTTGGCATTGGTGCCGTGAAATACGCCGACCTCTCGCAAAACCGAGTTTCGGACTATGTGTTCTCATGGGACAAGATGCTGGCGATGGATGGGAACACCGCCGCCTACATGCAATACGCTTATGCGCGTTGTCGCAGCATTCTGCGAAAGGCTGGCGTTTCCACCGAGTCGTTGTCGCGATCGGTGCCCAAGGTGCTGATCGGGCAACCTGCTGAAAGGGCCCTGGCCATCCATCTGCTTCGCCTGGGGGAAGCCCTGCATGCCGCCGCGGCGGATTTTCGTCCGCATGTGCTCACCGCCTACCTGTGGGATCTTTCCAAGGCTTACAGCGCCTTTTTCCAGTCTTGTCCTGTCCTGAAGGCTCCAGACCCGCTTTCGCGTGATTCCAGGCTGGTGCTTTGTGACCTGGTTTCGCGAACCATCAGGACGGTCTTGGGATTGCTGGGAATACGAGTCGTTGAACGAATGTGAACAGGGAGTTCAGGACATGACCGAGTCCCTACCCCGACGAGGGTTTCTTGCCCGTCGCCTCCATGGCTGGATGCTGCGCCATCAACTGCCCTCGAACTTCAGGATTCATATGGTTGGGATCCCCATGACGGTTGTGGCTCTGGGCCTGCTGGCGGTACTGCCATGGGACTTTTGGTGGGTTTCGGCATCATTGTTCGTTCTGGGCTATTTCCTGCAATGGATCGGCCATTGCTGGGAAGGGAACGACATGGGGGAGTGGGCTTTCATCAAGAAATTGCTCGGTTTGCCCTATGTGGGCATTTCCCCCAGATGGAACCCATCCGATCCCAACCAGCTGTGATTGGAAACTTGAGTTAAAATTCGTAAAGTCTTGAAAATCCCGGCAAAAACGCATGTCCAGCCGGAAAATCAGGCATCACCCGAATTGTTTTCTGAATCTGCGCGACCGATACGCCGATGAACAAGGTGGCGGAGGGGATGGCCTTGGTTGTCACCCCGCCATTCGTTGCCGGATTGGTTTCCCGCCTGGGGGCGCCTCTTCTGCGGCGGATTTGGTCCGGGAATCGGTGTAGCCCTGTTCAGGTGAAACCGGTTGCCTCCATCCACGGGGTGGAATCATGCGTCGGAACTGGATGTCGACCGGAGGGGTTTTCGCGCTCCTGGCGTTATTTGCCGGTTGCAAGCAGAACACCTTCCTCACCGAGTTCGACTACGAGCATTACAAGAACCTGATGCCAGCCGCTGTCTATGAGCTGGATCCCAGGGCCACGGCGAAGCCGGTGACTCCTGTCGTGGTCCGGCCCGCCACGGTGGTGGATCCCGACCGCAAGCCGCGGTATTTGTCGCTTGCCGAGACGCTCGCCGTATCGCTCGAACAGGGTAACATCGGCAGCCAAAGCGCGGGTAACGCCGGCGTCGCTTTCGACAACCTTGTCACATTCCAGGGGCGCGTGATCGGCGGTTCGGACAACATCCGCGTCCTTCAACTCGATCCCGCCGTCGCCGGCACCAACATCGAAAACGCGATGGCGCGCTTCGACGCGGTGTGGACGACCAGCATGAACTGGCAGAACACCGACCGTCCCGTTGGAACGCCGCTGGATTCGTTCCAGGCGGGCGCGACCGGACTGAATGCCATCCGGCAGCACGATTCGTCGTTCAGCACCGGTGTCTTGAAGCCGCTGGCATCCGGTGGTGTCGCGGGCATCACATTCAAGACGGACTACCAGTTCACCAACCTGCCGGCGCGGGTGAATCCTTCGTACCGTCCCAACCTCCAGTTCCAGTTCGAGCAGCCGTTGTTGCGCGATTTTGGCACGGAAATCAACCAGTTGCGCGCGGGTGGTGTCAACAGCCTCATCAGCCCCGGCATCCTTAACGCCACCACGGCTTCCGACGGCATCCTGATCACCCGCCTCCGCTACGACCAGTCGCGCGCGGAACTCGAGCGCATCGTGGCTGTGTTGCTCCTCAACGCGGAAACGGCCTACTGGAACCTTTACGGCTCTTACTGGGCGCTCTACGCCCGCGAGCAGGCGATGCGCCAGGGCTACGAGGCTTGGCGCATCAGCAAGGCCCGCCTCGACGCCGGCCGGGTCACCCTCGCCGATGTCGCCCAGACCAGGGGCCAATACGAGCTTTTCCGGGGCCAGCGGCTCGCGGCCCTTGACCAGGTCCTTGAAAATGAACGGCAATTGCGCAACCTGATGGGGCTCTCCGCGGAGGATGGCACCCGCATCATTCCGGTTGATGCGCCGACCCTCGCCCGCTTCGAGCCCGACTGGGATTCGGCGTACGAGGAATGCATCAACCTCAGGCCGGAACTCGCTCTTGCCCGCAAGGAAGTCAAGGTGCGGCAGTTGGAGCTGATCAACCAGCGCAACAACCTGCTTCCCGATCTGCGCTTCACAAGCACCTATGATGTGAACTCGATCGGAACGGGGCTTGATGGTCCCAATACCGACAACGCGCTTCGCAACCTTGCCAGCAACCACTTCAACAACTGGTCGATGGGTCTGCGCCTCAATGTTCCGATCGGTTTCCGCGTGGCCAACGCGAATGTCCGCATCGCCAAGCTGGAACTGGCCCGTGCCTATGAGATTCTTCATGACCAGGAATTGCGAGTGGGGCGCACCCTGTCACAGGCATACCGCCGGATGTTCACCAGCTACGAGCAGATCAAGGTGCAGCGCGCCCAGCGCGAGGCGTTCGGCGAGCAGTTGCGGATTCGCTTCCAGGAGTTTCTCGCCGGTCGCAGCGCCGGTGGCGACGGCAGGCGCGATACCATCGACATCCTGCTGGAAGCCCAGCGGTTCTGGGCCGACGCCCTGGCCAACGAATATGACGCCATCGTCAAGTACAACAACGCGCTTGTGAACTTTGAGTTCGGCAAGGGCACCCTGCTGCAGCACAACAATGTGGTCATCGCCGAAGGCGCCCTGCCGGGAGTCGCTCAGGTTCGCGCGGTTGAACATCAGCGCGAGCGCAGCAAGGCCCTTGTGCTGCGCGAGGTTTCCCGCCCGGTGCCCCATGAGGAGTTTGTTCCCGACGCCGGTCAGGTGGGCCTGCCAAACCTGCCCAAGAACGATGTGCCCAGCCTTCCGGCTCTTTTCGAGAAAGCTCCAGGCGTTCCGGCAAACCTGCCCGCGGTGGAAGGAGAGGATCTCAAGCCGGCCAAACCCGCCAAGCCCGGTGTTCCAGCCAATCCCATGGCTCAACCCGGCTTGAGCATGGCACCGGCGACAGGGGTGCCTTCGGCGGTTGCCAACCGCGCCACGGGGGCATTGCTCGACCTTCCCTCTGCCGGCCCCTCTTCCGCCATGACATCATCCGGTCCTGGTGCCGCCCGTGAGGTCACACCGGTTTCCGCGAGGATTCGGGAGGAAAAATCCCCCCTTCTCAATGCCGCGGTTCCACCGGTTCCCATCGGCTCCCTGCTCCCCATGGTGCCCGCTCAACCCTGAGGCCGGTTCAATGGCAGGCCCAGGGCCCGCGGACTTCGGACACCCGCCAGCCCGACCTGCCATCCCGACCAAAGGTTGACCGAAGCCGCGAGGACCAGGACCTCGCGGCTTCTTCATTCACGGAAGCGGCCATGCCAGCAAAAGAGACTTGGGTTGTTTACATGCTGCGGTGCGCTGATGGCACGCTTTACACGGGAGTCACGACCGATCCCGAGCGGCGCCTTCGTCAGCACAATGCCGGCAAGGCCTCGAAATACACGCGCATCCGCCGGCCCGTGACAATCGTTTTTCGTGAGGATGGACACACGCGCGGTGGCGCCCTGAGCCGGGAGGCCGCGATCAAGAGATTGACAAGGCGGGCAAAACTTCTCCTGGCCAGACGGAGTGGCGCGGGTTCAGGCCAGCCCGGCCAAGGTGCCGGTTGAATCGGCGAACCGGGTGAGCGGGGCACCAGCAGCCTTGGCCAAGGTCAGGAGCAGATTGGCAAGGGGAGGGCCCTTGCCCGGATCATGCGCCAGATGCTTGCCATGCCTGAGTCCCAGCTTGCCGCCACCCGCCACAAGCAAGGGCAGGTTTCGCGGTGAATGTTCGCCCCCGGCGCCGCTGTTCATGCCGGATCCGTAAAGGATCGCGGTATGGTCGAGCAGGGCGCCTTCCCCTTCGGCCGTGCCCTTGAGCATGGCGATGAACCGAGCCAATTTTGAAAGGTGGAACCGGTCGATTTCCGCGAGTTTCCCCAGCATGCCGGCGTCTCCTCCATGATGGGAAAGCTCGTGGTGATTCTCCCCGCCGCCTCCATAGCCACCCGCCTCCCGGCTCCATTCGAATGTCACAACCCGTGTCAGGTCGGTCACGAAGCCCAGATAAACCAGTTCAAGCATCACATCAATCCACATGGGGCGGTCATGCCCGTCCATCGGCTTGGAGCCTAGTTGGAGCCCGGCATCGCTGACCTGGGGCTTGGGGACATCCACCCATCCCGCCATTCGTTCGATCTGCTTTTCGGTGGCTCGCACACTGGAAAAATACTCGTCCATTTTTTGACGATCCCGTGTTCCCAGCCGAGCGGCCAAGGCCCTGGCCTCGCTTGCGACATCGTCAAGCACCGACCTTCGCTCGGCGTACCGCTTGAGCAGAGCCTGCCTATCGGCCGCGGTTTCCGGGACAAAGAGGCGTTCAAACAGCCTTCGCGGGGAGTTTTCCGCGGGGATCGGGGTGCCGTTGATATCGAATGAAAGAGTGTGGGAGTGGCCAGCGGATCCGGTTCCGCTCATGTCGGAAAGCTGCAGGGAGGGGAACCTTGTCCTAGGGCCGTGGGTTTGGGCAAGGACCTGATCCACCGATATCGAGTTGGAATAATCCGACCCGGGCCTCGCCTTCAAGTTGGCACCCGTCAACCAGGTATCCGCGCCGCTATGGCCGCCTTGGGAAGATGGATGGCCCAATCCACTGACAACCGTGAAATCCGCCTTGTGATCGCGGAGAACCGCCAAGGTGGGGGAGAGCTCGTAAGCGTCGCCGGCCTGCTTGGGAACCCAATCAATGATGTTGACGCCATTGGGAACATAACAGCACACCATGCGGGGAACGGGGCCTGACTTGGATTTTTCCCACGGCTTGAATTGGGATGGGGCGGCACAGGCTTCAGGTAGCATGGATTCCAGCAGGGGA
>JAGWVO010000215.1 GCA_018970845.1 Planctomycetota bacterium | reverse complement strand
AAGCCCAACGAGCAGAATACCCAGCAGAAGTTTCCAGCCGGGAAGGTGCTCCAGCTTGAAATGCCATGGACTTCCCGGCTTGGGATGCCAGAACAGGCTGACAAGCGTGTTGATGACGGGTGCGAGACCGAAGATCAGGGGAGCAATGTAAGCGCGGTATGAACCGTCGGGAAGGCCGGCGGCCTTGGCGGCATCCACCGCGGCCTTGGAGGCAAAGATCACCGCGATGGCGCCCACGGCCCCCATGACCCCGGCCAGGCCCGAAAACAGAAGCCCCGTCGCCTTGAAGGCCGGCCAAGCATGTTTCTTCGAGAGGAACAGACCGAGGGGAATCAGGACCGCCAGGAAAAAGTAAGCCACGCCCACGCACAGGATGGAAGTGAGCCTTCCGCCGACGCGGGTGGGATCGGTGGTAAGTTCTCGGCCGCCGTAAAAGACCACGGGAACATAGGTGCCCCAGGAGAGGCCTGCCAAGGCGACGAACAGCAGCCAAGTCCATCGGCCTGTGACAGCCGGTTTGGAGGCGGACGGATCGGACATGATGAAAAACCCTCAAAAATCAGGCTTCCTGCCTGAGTGCCTCGATCAAGCGGACGCGGCGCGCCGCCATGGCGGCCGCGGCGCCCGCGCACATTCCCGTGGCCATGCAAGCCGACAAAGTCACTACTAGTCCGGGAATCGAACCTGGGTGGATCCCTCCATGGGGCAAAACACCCAGAAGGGCGCACAGCGCGCCCATTCCAAGTCCCGCCACCAGCAAGGCGCCATTTTCCAGCATCACCAGCCATGAAACACGGCCGGGCCTGTATCCCAGCGCGGAAAGTAGCGCCAACTCTCCCCGCCTTTCCCACATGGAACGAAGCAGAACCACCGCCAGACCGGCCGTGCCGAGAACCAACCCCAAGCCGCCAAGCGCCTGGAAGGTGGCAAGGTAGCTGTTCTCCACGGCCAGGTACTTGTTCACCCGATCAGCCAAGGGAACGACCTCGGCACCCTTGTCGGCCCATGCCGTGCCGAGCATCGACACCACGGCGGGAACATCGGCGGGAGCGGCACGCGCCAGAACCACGCGCCAGCCCTCGGCGCCGGGGAACAGCCTCAGGAAGGCGGCTTCCCCCACGAGAAGCTCCGATGGAAACGGCCCGTCATGCAATGCGGCGGCCACGCGCACCTGGGCTCCCTCGGGATTGATCGACAGCAGGTCGCCAGGAGCCTTCTTGAGGATCCATGTCAAAGAACTGGCCTCGCCCGCCGCGGGCGGGGCGGCACCGGGCGGGGCCTGCTCAAGCAGGGATATCAGGGAGCTTTCCCCGCCTGATTCACGGGCCGCCACCGGCAAATCGGCATCGGAAAGCTGTCCCGAGGCGACCGCGACGACCCGGGGCTGGTCGGGACGGGTGAGGTTGAGACAACCGGCCTCGCCCTCGCCAGCGAGCCTGACCGGGATCAATTGAACTCGTTCCAACAGCGACTTGGCCTCTTCGCGTCGGCGGGCCGCTTCAGCCGGATTGTCTCGCCAGGCGCGTTCAACCTGCTCAAGCAGGGCTGCCTGGCCTTCACTGGTCCTGGGATCCACCACCAAGGGAACCTCCAGTTCAGCCCAGACGGCCAAGGAACCGGCATCGGTTGGGGGATGGGCTTGCCGGCGGAACGCCTCGACGGCAACCAGAAGAAATGTGGCCGTGGCCAAAAGGCCGGCTGTCACGAGGCTTCTCGCGGGCCGGCGCGCCGCGTTCCTGAAGGCGAGCATGGCCAGAGGCAGTGGGCCACCGGCGCGAAGGGGCCATGCTCCGGCGGTCCGCAAGACGGCCCTCAGGGCCAGGATTCCCGAAGTCAGGAAAAGCAGGCCGGCGGTGAAGAAGCCTCCCGAACGCGGTTCGCCCGGAGGCAGCATCGGGGAACATGCGGCGAGAGCGGCACCGGCAACCGCGGGCGCGCATGCCCACGCCCATCCCGCTCCCCTTCCCGATTGGCGCATCGAATCAAGGCTGGCGGCACCGCCCTTCAGAAGCGCCAATGGCCGCAACTTCACGAGGTCGCGCATGGCGAAAAGAATCGAACCGATTCCGGCCAACCAGGCCATGAACCCTCCCGCGGCCATCAGCCTGCCATCGAAAGACGGCTTCAGCACGCCCCCAAGGGAGGAATCGGGCCAGGTGGCGGCCAGATAGGCCAGCAGGGCGGGCGCGTAGGCCATCGATGCCAAGGCGCCACACGCGGCACCGGCAAGCGCCACGATGGCGCCCTCAGCCAGATACAGGTTCCGCACGGCGCCATCGCGATAGCCGATGGCCTTCAGGACGCCGATCTCACCGGCGCGGCGCTCCAGGCCAAGGCGGAACAGGAGCGCCGCCAAGGCCAGCGCCGAGACAAGGATGAACGATGAAAACCCGAGGTACAGGCCGCTGAAATCAGAACCATTGGCGATCGCTTCCATCGCCAGCCGCCTCGTGTCGCGGAAGGCCAGGCCGGATTCGGCGGCATCCAGTTCGGCGCGCATGGCGGCCCGGAACGATTCGACAACGCCATTTTCATCCTTCCCGGGCGGCAAGGCGACACGGACGGAAGTGGCTTCCCCGAACCTTCCTGCCCAAAGCCGCCTGCCGGCTTCCCAGCCTATGTAGGCCTTGGGCGCCGCCCGGTATTCGCGCCAATAAGCCTCGTCACGAGCGGAAACCCGCTTGAGGTCGATGGGAAACGGCGCCGACCATTCGCCCATCTCGGCCCTGTCCGTGATGCCGGGAAACTCGGGAGCCAACGACGAGTCGGTGGCCACGCCTTGCATGGGCACGCGCCCCTTCAGGGTGAAGGCGGCGGGCGGCGCCTCGCGAGGCGCTCCGCCCGACTCTACGGGGAAATACAAAAGTTCGATGCCGGAACCTATCGGAGCGTCGGCAAGGGGCGAGCCTTTCCAGTCCACCAGGGCGATGCCATTGTCCCCCAGGTCCGCCGGCACGGGCATCAACCCGGGCACGGGGCGAACCGCGGCAACCACCGAGTATGGAATTCGCCTGCCAGGGTCTCCTGACAACTCGATCGAGTTGGCCAGGTGAACCAGAGTTGGAGAACAGGCCAAGCCCAGCCTTGCCGCCGCCCGCTCAACCGCTTGCACGCGCGAGGATGGAAGGTAAAGACCCGACCCCTCAACGAGGATGAATCTTCTTTCCCGAGAATAGTAGGCCTCGAGGCGTTCACGCGTGACGGTTCCATCCCGGCCGAAGGCGGCTGTGGCGTCGTGCCGGGGAAGGCGTCGGAACGCCTCCAGCCTGCGATTTCCCGGAACCTTTTCAAGCAGGGCGAAGGCGTCGGCCGCCCGAGTCGACGGCGTCCGGATCACCAGTCCGTGATCCTCGGGCTGAACCGCGGAAGCCAGCATGGTGTCGAGTTCAGGCGCCCCGTCGGAAAGCAGGGCGTTGGCCCTTCCCGGAAGGGAAAGCCTCTCCTGGAGGCGTCCCATCGGAACAACGGCCACCCGGGCCGGCCCGATGTCGGCCGAAAGGTTGAATTGGGCCATGGCGCCGGAAATGGTTCCGGCAACCGACAGCACCCACGGGGAGGACTTGTCCTCGGCTTGGCCGAGCAGCGATTCGCGCGGCGGCCCACCGCCGGACGGGCCCAGGGTGATCGCCAGGGAAGCCGATTGTCCGGCAAGCGCGGAGTCGAGCGACGGGTTGATCCATGCGCCGTTTCCCGGCCAACCGGCGGGAGGGCCGTCCGGGCCAAAGAAGCGCTCATCGACCCCCAGCACCGTGACCTTGCCAAGGGCAGGCCCGCCCGTCACCCGCGCGGAACCGCGAACCACGAGGACCGGCGCCACCCTGCCGGGCAAGCCATCAGCCAAGCGGGCGCGAAAGGGCATTTCAGCCAGGAGCATTCGTTCCACCCAGCCGAGCCTTCCCGTGGCGGCGGATCGCAAGCTTTGCCTTAGCGATTCTCCCAGGAGCAGGGCGCCGGAGAGCACCATCGCCGCGATGGCGACGCCCGACGCGGCGGCGGCATGGGCCACGGCATTGCGGGCAAGTCCGGCGCGGACCAGGGATGACGGGGTGGTCATGGTTCAGGTGGCCAGAAGCCGCCCTTCCTCCATCCGGTATTTACGGGGGAAGAGGCCGGCGATCTCGGCGCTGTGGGTGACGACCAGGAGCATGGCTCCCTCGCTTGCGGCCATTTCCAGCAGCAAGGTGGCCACCGACAGGGCCGATGTCCTGTCGAGGTTGCCTGTCGGTTCATCGGCGAGGACGAGGCGGGGATGAAGAAGTAGCGCCCTGGCGACCGCGGCCCTCTGCCTCTCGCCGCCCGAAAGCGCCGCGGGCAGGTGACCCAGACGGGATGAGAGCCCCACGCGATCCAGAAGGGCCGAGGCCCGGGAGTCCAAGGCCGCCGATTCCGCCGCCGGCCGGCGGCAGGCCCACGCCGGCGACAGGACATTCTCCTTGACGGTGCACTGGGGCAGGAGATGGTGGTCTTGAAAGACAAAACCAATCTTCCTGTTCCTGAAATCCGCGAGGGCATCGGGCGGCAGGCCCGATGGATCGGCACCGTCCAGCTCGATCGTGCCGGAATCGGGAGCCTCGAGAGCCCCGAGGAGATGCAGGAGCGTGCTTTTCCCGGAGCCCGAAGGGCCGGTGAGGGCGACGGCATCGCCGGGAGACATGTCAAGGTCGGCGCCCGCCAGCACGGGAACCGGCCCCGCCGGCGAGGCGAACGACTTCACCAACCGTCTGACGCGCAAGGACATGGGATTCACGCTTCCGGGGAGTGGGCAAGAGCCGCGAGGCCGAGGCCGTAGAAAGTGTACTCGGAGTCGCGGCCCGCGTCCCACGCGGCGGCCCCGAAGCCGCCTGCCGGGTCCTCCGCGGACTCCAGGAACCGACGCAAGGCGGGACGGTCGAGCCGGCTCCCCATGCCCATCCTCGACAAGGTCCAGGCCACCGTGAAGCTCGACAGCAAGTCGGAGACCGGAATGAGTCCGTTGGCCCGGAAGCCGCCATCAAAACCTGACAGTCCCGAAAGGAACGATGCCGTTCGCTCGAGCGCCTCGGGCCGAAGCCCGCCCCTGAGCATTTGCTCGAGGCCGACGCCTGCCGCGGTGGGATTGGCTCCGCTGCGCCTCATGGCCTTCACCTCAACATAACCTCCATCATCCCTGCGCCGGGAATCGAGGAATGCCATGAGGGCTCCCGCGTCATCGGGCGGGCGGCCGATCATCTGGTGGCAGAGAAGGGCCAGGAAAGTGTGGTAGGTGCTGCCAGTGGGGGGATTGGGCGTCTTGCCATGGCCTCCATCCGGCGCGCGGACCGATCGCAGGTAATCCGCGACGCGGTCCTCCCACCCGGATGTGATCCCATCCAGTGGGTCGGGGCCACCGGCGGAGACCACCAAGGCCCTGCCTTGCAAAAAGGCGTGAAGGTCGACCGCGCTGGCATGGGTTTCGCGGCGCGACCTGAGCCAACTCGATGCCCGCTCGGCGATGGGGCCCTCAAGGTAGCCCAGAACCGCGAGCCCCCTCAGGCCGAAAGCCGTGTAATAAAGGTCCTCCTCGCCTTCCCTGTCGGCGAACGCCCCCGATGGCAGCATTTGCCGCAGCAGCCATCGTCCATGGCGCTCCCGAAACTCGACACCGGCCGATGGCATCCCGCGCGCCAGATCCATCATCAGGCGCTCAAGGTAATGGGCGTCGGGCTTCACTCCCCGCCTCCCAGCTTCGCTCGGAACCATTCAGGCAAAGGACGGGCCGCGATTCCCGTTGCCGTCATCGCGCAAAAGCAGGCGGTGACGCTTCCCTTGGCCACGGGACGGCCCTGAAGTGCGAATTCAAATTCGTAGCGGATGGAAGACCGGCCAGCCTGGGACACCTTGACGGATATCGACATGACATCGCGATATCGCACAGGGGAAAGGTAGTCGCAGTTGGCGCTGACGCGTGGAAGTCCGAACCGTTCCCCCTCGCGTTCGACAACCACGGAAAGGCCGCGCGATTCCAAGAAATCATGCTCGGCCTGCTCCATCCAGAGGAAAAACCTGGAGAAGTGCGCGATCCCGGCCATGTCGGTGTCCGAGAACTCGACACGGCGGGTGCAGGTGAACGGAACAGAAGATTCGCCGGGGACAGAGTTCAGCGTGGCCCCTCCCCGTCCGGACGGCCACCGGTTCCCGGCGGGCCGGCACCGGGCACGCCGAGGCCTCCGGCACCACCCGCCATCCCGGCCTTGATGGCTTCCTGGATGATCGCGGAGTTGCTGAACAGGAGTCCGCTGGCCGACAACATGGCATTGCGTCGGGCGTCGGGGGCCCGGTCAAACCCGAATTCCT